>CP012068.1:1500000-1739380 GCA_001189495.1 Eubacterium sulci ATCC 35585
AATAGTCCCTTGTTTACAAGGGCGCACTTATACACCCTAAAGGGTGTGTGCGTTCTCCGAAGGCTCTTAGCAGAGGGCATATCAGCTAACGCTGATACAGGGGAGCTACACTCCCCTACGGAAATAAATTTCCTACCCCTTGTGTACTTCCCAAAAGAAATCGGATAAAAGCTATCCGATTTTTTTAGGAAGTCTTATCCATCGCCACCATATCCATATTAGAAAAAGAGAGGAGGTTTTCCCTTATGGCAATATATCATCTTAGTATAAAGATTGTCTCAAGAGGAAAAGGAAAAAGTGCAGTTGCAGCTTCTGCCTATCGAAGTGGCGAAAAGATAAAAAATGAATATGACGGAGTAGTTCACGACTTTACAAGAAAAGGAGGGATAGCACATACAGAAATTCTCTTACCACAAAATGCACCACAGGAATTTTTAGATAGAGGAACATTATGGAACAGTGTAGAGAAAATAGAAAAAAGTAAAAACTCACAGCTTGCAAGAGAAATAGAAATTGCATTACCTAAAGAATTAGACAGGGAAAAACAGATAGAGCTTGTACGAGAGTATGTAAAAGAAAATTTTGTAAAGATCGGTATGTGTGCCGATATTGCTCTACACGATAAAGATGACGGAAACCCACACGCACATATCCTATTAACTATGCGACCGCTAAACGAAGATAAAACATGGGGAGCAAAATCAAAAAAGGAATATATCCTTGATGAAAACGGAGAGAAAGTAAAACTTAAAAATGGCAACTACAAAACAAGAAAAATCAATACAGTGGATTGGAACGAACAAGACAAAGCGGAACATTGGCGAAAGGCATGGGCAGACATTACAAATAAATATTTGGAAGAAAATAACATACAGGACAAAGTAGACCATCGTTCCTATCAAAGACAGGGCATAGAACAAATACCGACCATTCATTTAGGCGTATCAGCCACCCAAATGGAAAAGAAAGGCATAACTACCGACAGGGGAAATATCAACCGAGAAATCAAACATCAGAATAAGATATTAAAAGAGATTGCAAGAAGAATAAAAGCCTTACTAAATTGGATAAGAGGAATAGGAAAAGAAGAAAAGGCAGAAACTGATAATCTCAAATCTACCCTCCCATTCAAAGAAAATTTGCTATCCGTTTTTGAAAATCTTATCCGTAAAAATGCAGATAACCATAATACAGATTTAGAACAATACATCGGAAGCTATCAATTCTTAAAAGAGAAAAATATCATTTCCGTATCTGAACTGAAAGAAAACATAGTTACTTTAAGAGATAAGAACTACAAGACCACAAGAGCTATTAAAGATACCGAAAAGCGGATTGACAATAAAGTACAACTTATCGACCACGCCGAAAAATATTTGAAGCATAAAGATACCTATACAGCTTATACCAAGCTAAAGAAAAACAAACAAGATACTTTCTACAATGAGCATACCGCAGAGATTATTTTGTTTGAAAGTGCCAAGAAATATCTGAAAGAACATTTAGGAGAAAGCAAGACCTTAAATATATCCAAATGGAAATCGGAAGCTGCCAATATGAAGAAAGAGAAAAATAGCCTATACAATCAAATATTAGAGATACGAGAGGAAGTAGAACAGGCTGAAAAAGTTAAGACTTGTATTGAACAGTTACAGGAACATTCAAAGCAACTAACACAGGTAAAACGGAACGAGTTAGACCTATAAAATCAAGCGAAAAAATGGTATAATATTAGACAAGTATTTGATTTTGGAGGTGCTTAAATTCATGGATGAAAGAGAGAAAATCATTCGTTTATGGTTTGATATGTGGCTTACACAACAAGACTTAGGAATAGATGATATTTTTTTGGATGATGTGATTTATATTGAGAGTTGGTGTCCTAAGTATGAAAATCGGCAAACAGTAAAGCACTGGTTTAATGAGTGGAATACAAGAGGAAAAGTTCTTGCGTGGGATATAAAGCAATTTTTTCATAAGGATAATCAAACTATTGTAGAATGGCACTTCAAAAATAAAATGAATGAGGGGAAAGTTGAAGAATTTGACGGTATCTCTTTGATTGTTTGGACAGCCGATAATAAGATAAAAGCGTTGAAAGAGTTTGGTTGTAATTGTAACAACTACAATCCTTACAAAGAGAGTGAAACACCATTATTTAGAGATGAAAAAGTAAATTGGTTTTGAGGAGATAAAATATTGATGGAAAGTAGACCTGAGTTTGACAAAATTACATCGTTTGATGAATTTACTAAATACTATTGGTATCGTGAAGAACTTTCACAGATATGCAAGTCATTAGGATTAGAATACAGAGGCACAAAACAGGAACTCAATTATATTATTGAGCAATACTTTAAGGGCAATTTGATTAAAAAATCATCAATAAAAAATGAAAAGAAGCAAGTGGAAAATATTACTTTAGATACACCATTACTTGAATGTGGTTTTTCTTTTAATGCAAAGTTCAGAGAATATTTCGCTGTTTTAACAGGTATCTCACCATTTAAATTTACTGCTGATATGGCAACAGTTTGGAGAAAAGTAAAAAGAGAAAATGATTTGAGTTTTACAATTCAAGATATGCTAAAAGTTTATTATGGGAAATCAGATTATGCAAAGTATGATAATTCGGTTTGTCAATGGAATCAATTTTTAAAGGATTTCTGTGCAGACGAAAATAGTTGCAACTACTCAAAAAAATTAAAAGTAGCTTCTATTCTTTGGAAAGAAGTCAGAAATTCAAGAAATGAAAAAATTTATTCAAAGAATCTTTTGACTGAATATGCCGATAAAATAAAAGAGTATTGCAAGTAGGATATTTTTAGCTTGCTAAACTAACAATTCAATAAAAGCTAACACGAAAGCAGTAAATCAAAAAGGTTTGCTGTTTTTTCTTTGCTTAAAAACGGAAAGGAGGACACATGGAAGAAGAAAAAAGAGTAATAAAAGAACCACAACATAAACAGTTAATAATGGATATTGGAAAAACAAAATACACCGTAAACCTACATTTCAAGCAAGGTACAGGGGAAACATACAAGGATAAAATACTAAAGCTAATCAAGAGAGAAACAGAGAAGATATAAATTTATCAAAAAAATTTTGTTTATGTCCTTGACAAATCTTCCCAAACGATTCCATTCACTTTATCCGAGATTACATCTGCATATAAAATTCTTGAGAGTCTTTCGTAACTATCTACCGCCGAAACATAGTACATATAGTGTTGTTCCATAGAAGCGAATGGCTTATAAAACTCTTTTGAAATTACTGCAAAGATAATAAAATTAAGTACATCAAGATTTCTCTTTACAACAAATATTGTTCCTGCAATTAAAAGAACCAAATATCCAATATCCAGTAAAAACCCAAATATAGATAACTGTTTTGCCTTGAATCTTGAAGCTGCTTTACTTGTTTCTCCAAACTTTTTTGTCTTATTCATAAGCTCATTATCCAAGCTCTTATTGTTTGAAAAACTCTTTAGTACAGGTATTCCTCTAACATATTCAACAAATAAGCTAACCATATCAAGAAGTGCTGAGTTGTTTTGATTTTCAATTCTTTCAGATTGCTTGATTGTTAGATATAGAAAGATAAGTGCAATCGGAACAGATACAGCCATCATAATGGCAAGTTTAAAATCAATACTTGCAAGACCAACAAATACGACTGCACCTACCAAAAAATCACCAAACATTCTTGACCACATGTGTCCTACAACAAGGGACATATTATCAACATCTTTGTGTAAAATTGTATTGATTTCTCCCAATCTTTCATTTGTATAAAAACCTAAACTAAATTTCTTTAATTTGATAATCATGCGTTCTCTGATTTGCTGAACAATATCAAAACCGGCACTATGCTTTTTCATATCCGCAACCATGTTACAAATACCTTTGAAGACTACAAGTAATCCAATCGCAATAAAATATTTATATAGGCTTGCTAAGCTCGTTCCATCAAAGATTTGGAACAGTGTAGAAAATACGATAACAATCATGGCTATGGAGCTTAGCCCATAAAGGGCAAAGAATACACTTGATATAATCAAATCTCTCTTGCCGGTTTTTGTAAGTAGTTTTAACATTTCTCTAAACATTTTCTGTTACCACCTCCGTACACTCGCAATTCGCTTTGCTGCTTGCTCGTGAAAGACTTTCATCTTTTAAATTCCATCTGTCAACCTTGTTCTGTGCTTCTACCATATCACGATAAAAATCACATCTTTTCATCAGCTCTTCTTGGCTTCCTGTATCAAGAACAAGTCCTTTGTCCATAACAATAATTTGATCTGAATTTCTAATTGTATTTAAGTGATGAGCGATTGTAATAACCGTTTTGTCCTTGCTTAAATCATCAATTGCTTCACTAATGAGTTTTTCATTCTCACTATCAACAGCTGCCATTGCTTCATCTAATATCAAAATCGGTGCATTTTTAAGTATCATTCTTGCTATGGAGATTCTTTGTTTTTCTCCACCAGATAACTTAACTCCCATTTCACCTACTCGAGTTTCATATCCATTTGGCAAAGCAGAAATAAAATCATGACATCTTGCTTTTTTAGCTGCCTCTATAACTTCTTCTTTTGTTGCATTTAGTTTTCCGATTGATATATTTTCAAAAATACTTAAATCGAAAAGGATAACTTCTTGCCCGACACTACCAATCAGCATTGATATATTTTCTTGACTATATTCTTTTATGTCTTTCCCATTTATCAGTATTTGTCCTTTGTCTGCATCCCAAAAACCCATAAGCAAATTGGATACCGTACTTTTCCCACAACCACTTGCTCCAACAAAAGCATTTAAGCTGTTTTTCTTAAAAGTCAAATTGATATTTTTAAGCTCAAAGCCATCTTTTCCGTATGCAAAATTCACATCTTTAAATTCTATGTTTCCAAATTCTAAATCTTGTTCTGTCTTTTTATTTGGAAGTGGAACTGTTAAAACTTTTCCAATCGCATTTAATGCCTCCCTAAACACAATAGAAAAATGTTGCAATGTAGCTGTCTTACTTATAGATGCAGTAAACGCAGATGATAAAATAATTGCAAGGATAAAATTAGGCGTTGTTATTTCTCCATAATAAAGAAATATACTTCCCAAAATCATGACAATAACTACTCCAATTTCCATAAATATGTCAATGAGTCCCATTGGAATTGTAATTGCTCCCATGCTCTTTTTAACCCAGTAAATATATTCTCTTGCCGTTTTTAATGTTCTTTCACTAATTTCCTCTTCTTTAGCAAAAGCCTTAATAACAGAAATATTTTTTACATATTCCATTAGCTCTTCTCTCATCTTGTTTTCATGGTTAAAGTAAATAGCAAAGTTTTTATCCATTGTTTTCTGTGAAAGAACTTTTACCAAATACATGAGTGGAACTCCGACAATCATACCAAGTGCAAGACGCCAATCCACAAAAATCATGACTATGAAAATAATGGTAGGCAAAAGCGTAACTGACATTATTTCAGGAAGTCCATGGGCAAGGTATACTTCCACTTGCTCTACATCATGTTGAACGATATTGGTAAGCTCTCCTGTATTATGTTCTTTAAAAAATCCTAAACTTAGTTTTTTTAAATGACCGATAATGTCTAACCTAAGTTCTGTCAATTTTTCATAAGCTTTTTCATGGGCAACCTTTGTTGCAAAATAATAAAACACACCTTTTAATGTAAATGATATAAAGATTCCTAAGAAAATATATTTCAAATTATTTTCGCTAATATTGTTTGTAATTAAAGAACTAATCAAATATACAAGTAAGATTTGTGGTATCAAATCACATACTATTTTTAAAGCAAGAAGTAAATTGGATAAGCCATTTTTTCCAATCACTTTTTTTCTTAATTCTTTTTCTGGCATGAACAACACTCCTTTCAAAATTGAATAATATTGAATTTTAATTCAATATTAAGGTTTAAAGTAAGACTTTGCTGATTACGCAAAGTCTATTTTTTAGTGCTAATTATAGGGATTCCACTCCCTTGTAGTAGCACCTTGCAATAAGTTTTAACATGTCTTTTGCCCACTTTTCACTTTGATAGTGCCTTGCTATTTCGAGAAGCCCCTCTGTAAAGTTACTAGCTAAAATATGAGCAAGCATTGGATCATATTCCTCTTTTGATTGCCTTTTTAAACTTACTTCAATATGAACCTGCATTTGTGATATAAGTTTGTGTTTGGCTTCTGTATGCTTCGTGCCTGAGCTTTTATCCATTAAAATAATTAACTTCTTACGCTCTTTTAAAAGTTCATGAATATAGTTTTCTCCAACTTCATCAAATCTTTCAGAAGCAGAACCTTTTTCCAAAGACTCCTCCTCATCAAAAGCTGACTCGAAATTTATATAAACAGAACTTACTACTGCATCAAACAAAACTTCTTTATTCTTGAAATAGGTATAAATTAGTGCCACAGGGATATCTGCTTCTTTTGCAATCTCTGTTAATTTGGCACCTCTATAATCCTTTTTATAAAATACTTTTTCTGCTGCCTCGAGTATTCTATTTCTAACTTCTTCTTTTAATACTTGTGCCATAGCACACCTCTTTCTATCCCAATACTGAATATATATTTAATAATAAATTGCAATTCAATATTTGTCAAGTTGCCTATAGAAAAACATATAGACACAAAAAATGAGGGTTGGATTCTATCCAAATCCCTCACATAATTGTTAATCGACTTGTTTACCTTCAAGTTCTTTCAAGGTTCTTCCACCTTTAGTTTTCCAGGTTCTAGGTCCACTCACACTATATCCTAGAATAAAATCAGCTGCTGCCGATGAACTTGAAAAAAGAATATCCTCCGTTGTCACCAAGTTATTTACTTTTGATGAGTCAAACAACTTCTGCCTTTGTTTCTGCATACCAACACTTAATGACTTCACAGACATTTTCTCATTTAGTGTTGCTCCGGCAAATACCACAAACCCCTCCGCAGTCACTTTGCCAGTCGCATTCACTGATCCCGATGTGATATAAAGCAATTTATCATCTACCGTATCATTTGATGGGTCAGCCTGAGCAAAAGGCTCAAGTACCTTGTAGCCAAGTGCATTAATAAGTACCTTTACATTATCTACAAATTCCTCCATTACAGCTATCTGCGATTCTTTCATAACTGTATTTCGATAGGTATTCTTTGTAAGCACAAGATATCTTTTACTGGCTCTAGCAATCTCTACAAAACGATTTTCAAGATATCTAATCAAAGCTTTATTGAGATCTCTGCCAATAAAGACAACAGCAGTACTCCAGTAATACTTTTCCTTTTCAGACTGATAATCTCTCAAATGCTGAACAAGTCTATCCTTAACATTTTCTGCTTCTCCAATATATACTGAGTCAGAGCCGTCATCTTCTTTACAAAACAAGAAGTATACACCTGCCTGGGGAATATCATCACGATTACAAGAAGAGACCTCAATACGAGGTATTTTTATTGCCTTTCCATTCCAGTTTGATAACTCTGCAATAATCAAACTATCAGCCGTTCCATTTACAAGAAACAACTCTATCGATTTTCCGTACGCCATTTGAATCACCTACCATTCAATATTTTTGTCTGCCCAACCTATTCTCAATACTATCATCACCCAACTATAAAAATTGAATAGATTTACCGTGGGGGCACTGCTTTTTCTGGACTTGTTTTTTGTAATCATAATATCAAAAAACTTATTTTTCAAGTATTTTCACACTATCACTTATGTACTTTAGTCAACAGAACCACGCACTCCGTATGAAACGAGCGAACACTAAGTATGCCTTAAATCCCCATTTAAATATTCATGAATTTTCCTCAAATCCCCATTTAATAGTCTTACTTTTGTAACATCTGCCTTTATAAAAATACATTAAAATGATTTGCCCAGGAGGCAGCTCTGCTATTCAACGCCGACGGAACTCTTTGATGAGTTCTTGGATCAGGTGTATTCAGTTATCAAAGTGCATGTAGCTTAATTTATTACTTCAAGTGTTCAACTCGAAATTATAATTTGCGTTTTAATTTTGTAACATTTTCAAATATATATCTAATCTTTCATTGATATACTTGGCAAATAAAGACTCCATTGCTTTTAAATTATGTTTCACATGATATTCATCAAAAGCATTATAATAGGCAATCCTATCTGTAAATTTTATATCGATAGGCGGATACCCTGCTTTCATTAACTCAAGATTGACAAGAAGTCTTCCCGTTCTTCCGTTTCCATCAATAAATGGATGGATTCCTTCAAACTCTATATGAAATCTAGCCAGCTTTGTAACAATATGTTCCTCACTAGCTAAATAATTCCTTAAAAGTTCTTCCATTTTAGGAACAATCAAATAAGGTTGCACGGGCTCGTGTGCAGCACCCATGATGCGAACAGGCAATCTTCGGTAGACACCTCTATCATCTTTCTTATCAGCAAGAACTAAATAATGGATTTGTTTAATCACTCTTTCATTAATTTCACATTTTTCCTTTACAAGTTCAGTTACGAAATCAAATGCCTCCTTATGTCCAACTGCCTCCATATGATCTTTTAACGGCTTTTGATCTATAGTAAGACCTCTTAACACTAAATCGGTTTCTCTTAATGTTAATGTATTTCCCTCAATAGCGTTTGAATTATAAGTATATTCAACAGTAAATTCTTCATTCAGTCTTGCCAACTCTCCCTCTGTGAGAGGTCTCTTTCCATCAAGTTCCTTTTTTTTACGATCTATTTGAGATAAAAGACTTTCTTTTGTTTTATAGCGTCCATCTGCAGGTTTGATGGCATCAATTGGTATTTTCCAAGCCCTTCCTTCTTGATATGCCCCAGGTATTTTACCTTCAGCACATAAAATTCTTACTCTTCTATCAGAAATACCCCATTTCTCTGAGGCTTGTTTTACAGTCATAAACATAAATTATCCCTCCAATTATCTTATTGTACCATTTTATCGGAATAATAACAATGACATCGGAATAATATCATGCGTTTTATCGGAACGATATATACGGAATAACCTTAATTATAACGGAATATTATACAGGCACTTTTCGGAATGATATCCTACATATTCCACCTTAGAACCGGATGTCCACCATGAGCTATTTTTTGCTCTAGTGTCAACTTCATAAGTTCCTTGGTTGGTGGACTCATATCCTTAAATCCCTGTCCAAAAGGAACTACGGTAAATCCCATATTTTCTAAGTACAGATTTCTTTAAGTACTTTTTTAAAATCTTCTCCTTTGTTTGAGGAGAATGCCCCTGGGACATTTTCCCATAGCGTGTATCTTGGTTTTGTTCCATTCGTCTTCTCCCTCATTTCTTTAATAATTCTTATTGCCTCATAAAATAAATTAGAGCGAGAACTGTTAAGTCCCGCTCTTTTCCCTGCTATTGACATATCCTGACAGGGACTTCCAAAAGTTATAATATCCACCGGCTCAATTTCTGATGCCCATAGCAGAATTTACATCTATGTGAAAAAATACCTTGTCCTTCACAAAAGAACCCCTCATAGCAATTTATCCAATTTGCTAAAAGAAGTTCTAAGTTTGTAACTAAATTATATCCATATTTTTCAAACTAATATCCAGGGCCTTTACCGAATGAGTCAAGGCACCACAAGATATAATATCTATGCCTAGTCCCCTATAGTCACCTATATTTTCTGGACTTATATTTCCAGATACCTCAATAAGGGCCCTGCCAGCTATAATGTCTACAGCTTCTCTAATCTGGTCTATAGACATGTTGTCCAACATTATTATGTCACAACCTACATTAAGGGCTTCCTTAACCTGGTCCAAGCTTTCCACTTCCAATTCTATCTTTTTTGAGAAGGATATCTTGGCTCTTGTCTTTTCAACTGCCTGCCTGATGCCACCTGCAACACCTATGTGGTTGTCTTTTAACATGACCATATCAGATAGGTTGTACCTGTGGTTTTTTCCACCCCCAACTTCTACGGAATACTTGTCAAATACCCTGAGTCCTGGGGCAGTCTTCCTGGTGTCAGCCAGACTAACGGATTCATCTCCCAGGGCATCCACCATATACCTGGTCATACTAGCTATACCGCTCATCCTCTGAAGGAAGTTTAGCCCAGTCCTCTCAGCCAAGAGCATGGCCTGAGCCTTAGATTCAACTATGGCTATCTTATCGCCCTTGCATACCCTATCTCCATCCTTGTAGGAACAAGTAAATCTTACGCCTTCATCCAAGATTTTAAAGGTCTGGTAAAATACCTCTAGTCCACAAATTATACCGTCTTCCTTGGCTATCAAGTCTGCCCTGGCCATCCTATCCTCATCTATTATGGCATCGGCACTAATATCCTTGTAGTTGATATCCTCCATAAGGCTCTCTTTAATCTTATCAAGCATCCTAATTTTTAAGCCAGTATTCATAAAAATCATGGTTCCTTTCCTTTATTGTATCTACCAAAATCTTATGGTAGCCATCAACTATATCCTCTATCTTTCTAGTTTCTGTGTTTTCTTCCATATGGGCCCTAAAGTCTGGTAATAAAGTATTCAGGGTTTCACCACACTTCATACCACAGAAGCAGGCCTCTAAAAGTGAGTTTGATGCCAGCCTATTTCTACCATGTAGACCTGTGCAAGATGTCTCACCTATAGCATATAGGCCTGTTAGGCTAGTCCTACCATCTATCTTGGCCTTGATGCCACCCATATGGTAGTGCTGGCCCGGGCATACAGGTATCATATCCTTCCTAATATCTATACCCTTGTCCATACAGTCCTGGAAAACTGTCGGAAACCGTTTATCAATCCTTTCCCTATCCCTTATATTCTCAAGAGATAGGTAAACATGGTCACTGTGGTCCTCCTCCATCTTTTGTCTTATGGCCTTGCTGACTACATCCCTGGGAAGCAATTCATCGATAAACCTGTCTCCATTAATGCCAAGCAGGATGCCTCCCTCTCCCCTCAAGGCTTCAGTTATCAAGCTATGTCTACCCATGGATTCATCATATAGGACTGTTGGATGTATCTGGATATATTCCAAATTTGATATCTCTAGCCCATGCTCCATAGCTATAGCCAGGGCATCACCAGATACCGACTTATAGTTGGTAGATGAATTAAATATACCCCCTATGCCACCTGTTGCCAGGACTACTGCCCGGGCATATATATTCCTATATTGGCCACCAACAAAGACCCTTATGCCTACAGCTTTATTATCTTCAATTATCAGGTCGTAAAAAGTCGTATTTTCACAAATATCTATATTAGGCCTGCCCTTCACCCTTTCTGCCATAACCTCACACATAGACCTGCCAGTAAAGTCTCCAGCATGGTAGATTCTGGCCAGCCTATGTCCACCTTCCTTATGGAGACTATAGGTATCCTGGTCAATCTTGTCAAAGTTGACACCATAACCTATTAATTCTTCTACCACATCCAGAGATTTATCTAAAATATTCCTAACGACATCCACATCATTCTCATAGTGGCCTGCCTTTAAGGTATCCTCTATATAGTCATCTAGATTTTCATCTGCTAGCCTAGCCGATATACCTCCTTGAGCTAGGTATGAATTAGCCTCATCCATACTCTTTTTAGATATTAAACATACTTGGTAAATAGGGTCTAATTTTAAGGCACAAGAAAGACCTGCCGCACCACTACCAACTATTACAATATCATAAAAATCTCTCATTTAACTCATCTCCATCATCTTTTTGAGAGGTAGGCTGGCCCTCTCCATTAAGGCCTCGTCAAGTATAATTTCTGGTCCTTCATCTACCAATACCCTGTATAGATTTTCCAAGGTATTCTTTTTCATATCCTCACAAGGCTTCATAGATGAAGGTATAATAAATTCACTATCCGGTGATAGCTTATTCATCTGGTATAAAATGCCCTCTTCTGTACAGACAATATATCCCTTCTTCTTAGTCCTTCCAACATAGTCTAAGAGTGCCTTAGTAGATCCTACGCAGTCTCCAAGCTCAACTACTCGACTTGTACATTCTGGATGTACAAGGACATCGTAGCCATACCTATTCTTTAAGTCCTCAACCTCCTCATATTCCACAAAGTTATGGTACTTGCAGTAGCCCTCATGGAATATAAAGTTTTTGTCCTCTATCTGGTTTGCTATATAGGATCCCAAATTTTTATCTGGCAAGAAATATATATTCTTGTTCGGTATGGCCGATACTATCTTCATAGCATTTGAAGAAGTAACACAGACATCACTCCTAGACTTTACATCTGCTGTTGTATTGATGTAAGCGACTATAGCTACATCATCATACCTTTCCTTGATGCCGTCTAAATCATCTAGGTTTACCATGTCTGCCATAGGACAGCCTGCCCCTATGTCTGGAATCAATATTTTTTTATCGGGATTCAAGAGCTTAGCACTCTCACCCATAAAATTGACACCACAAAAGCAAATAATCTTATTTTTTGCATTCTGGGCATCCTTAGCTAGCTGGAAGGAATCTCCAACCTTGTCAGCTATGTCCTGAACCTCACTATTAGCATAAAAATGAGCTAGGATCAAGACGTCCTTCTCCTCTTTCAAGCGTAAAATTTTCTCTTTTAAAATTTCGATTTCTCTTTCCATATATTCTCCTCAACATATAAGACTTGTTTGGTTTGTAGATATATATGTGTATATACACCAACATATGTATAATACTATACATAACTCAAAATGTGAATAGAAAAGGGTGAAGAATCTTCCGAGTCCCCAAATCACATACGAAAAAGGAGGCTATAGGACAAAAAGTGTGCGTGACTAATCCCAGTAAACTGGATAGTTGCTTGAATGATGTAGCTCGCTCAAAAAATGCTTATGCTTTACAATCCTCCAAGAACACTAATTCCAAGGAAGATATACCACGTTTTAACGTTGAAATTTGAATGTGTTTAGAAGTTTTTATCAACACTTTTTGTCAACCCTTAATCTTCTTTCAAAAAAGATTAAATCGCCATACACATTGAAAGTTCAATGTATATAGCGATTTTTATCAACACTTTTTGTCCTATAGCCCACGATTTCACTCTTTGTATCAACGCTATGCACTCCACATGGCTCAGTTCTCCAATGAACAACCTATTCAACACCTACTGTACAAGGGAATGGTGGAACACCAATTTTCGCCTTAAAATGGGTATGTCAAACCGATACGAGTGTTGAATTGCCCTATTGCTCGTATAGGCAAATAGGGTAAATGCCTATTACCTAAATTTCAATTTTCAGTGCAATCCAACTGACGGATTAAATTGGCATTTATCAATTTGTAAATCTTAATAAATATCCATTGGGATCTTGTATTAAGAACTCAATTTGTGTTTCTTCTGCACCATTAACTTTATATTGATTTATTGTTAGTTCTCTATATATTTCAAGATTTAGAGTTTTTACTAATTTATAAATTCCTTCAACATCTTCGACTGCTATTGAAAAATTTATACCTCTTCCCAAGGGATAACTTAATTCGCCTGTGTTCCACCCATCATCATGAATTTGTTCAAACATAAACTGACTACCTTGAAAAGACATGAAAACAAACCTTTCATCATTTCGTTCGTATTCTATTTTGAATCCTAATCTGCTATAGAATTTTTTTGTTTTATCAATATCAAAAACCGATAATTCCGGAATCATCTTATTAAAATCCATCTTCACTCCCCCTCAAATTCAAATTCGATTATTTCTTTTTCTTTGGTTTGGGTGCAGGTAATTCATCATACATTGAATTGAATAAGCCAGTTAAAAAATCTTTGTTGTCAACATCATCTACCAACAGCATTTCCTTTGCTCCATCATATGGTACCTCGTACTTTGCATTTGGCATGTATGCTATTGCAGATTTAACAGGCTTCACTAAAAATCTATCATCATAAATTCCACCTATAATTTTTCCGCGATAATAAACAATATATTCGCCCATCATTGATCTATATGTTATTTCTTCCAAATCGGATAGTTGTTCTGAAATGAAATTTAAATATTCTTTACTTGAAGCCATTTTTTCTATCTCTCTTAATTACTAAAATTTCAATAGTCCGTTTTCGTCAAACTTAAAATTTGGACCCCATGAAACTTCCCAATAGTATCCATCTAAATCCGAAAAATATGCGTGATATCCACCCCAAAAAACTTCCTGTGGCTCTTTTACAATTTTTCCACCTGCTTTTCTTACTAATGCAATTACAGCATCAACATCTTCTTTATGTTCAACATTGTACGCTAATGTAATTCCTGAAAATCCATTTCCTTTTGGTGGATTATTTTCATCAATATCTTTTGCTAATTGTTCCAAAGGAAATAGTTCAAACTTTGTTCCCGGAGTATCAAAAAAGCATACCGGCGGATTATTTTCTATGCAATCAGTCTTATAGCCTAAGCCATCTCTATAAAACTTGATTGACCTTTCCATATCTTTAACGCCTAAACAAATACAAGTAATCTTGTTCATCGTTACCTCCTTTCCTCATATAGCTTAAAAGCTACTCGAAATGTATGTAAAAAATCTACATCCGTTCACAACATTGCCTTGCCAAAATTTTACAATTGTTTTTTGTTCATACATAGAACGCTCATCCAAATAGCTAACATTCCCAACAATAATGATAAAATAATAACAGCTATATAATCTACAGGCTTCGCATTTCCGACAAGAAGCTCTGCTGTATCAGTTAATTTGAGCATTGAGTACTTTTTGATATCAGGCATAAGCTTAATCACATAGCCAATAACCACACATAAACCCAATTCTATTAGAATAAAACCGCTATTATTCTGAATTACCGAAAACAAAACAAACAAACAATTAATTAATAAGCCGAACAAATACCATATTACCGCCGCAAAAAAAAGATTATTTGCAATGCTATTGTCCCAAAAATAGGCATTATAACCATAAGTAATTCCAAAACATAGCCAATATCCTATGCTCCACAAAAGCATAATAAATAAGCTCTTAGCTAATACAACAACGCTTCTGGGTAACCCCTTGGTCAAAACTAATATAAGTGTCCCGGACTGATATTCCTTAACAAATGTGTTGCTCATTACCAGTAAAAATGCAATAAGAGCCATCGGAATATTTTTAAAAAACTGTGTCCAAGAAGTCATTGCATCAACCGTCATGTTAGATACAGTCATTCCTAGCTGTTCAAAAGAGTCACTCATTGTTTCTATCATCCAAGGAATAATTTTTGCGGTTACTGGATTAAGAAACCCCATAAACACAAATATTATAGTAAGGATAATCACTTTGCCGCTTCTTAAACCCTCGCTCCATTCCTTTTTCATAAAAATAAATAAACTTCTCATCATCTAATCACTTTCATAAATACGCTTTCCAACGAAGGGGTTTCACGCTCTATTTTCTGAAAAAACATCTCATTTTCAATCATATACTTTAATATCTCTGTAAACTTTCCGTTATTTTCTCTAAGGATAAGAGTATTTCGATTCACAAACTCAAGTTCAGAGAATTTTTGAGCAAGCAAATCAGCATCGCTGTCAAAATTCATTTCAAACACGTATTCATTTCCCGAAAATTTTTCTCTCACAGTAGATATTTCTCCCTGCAAAGCAATAACACCATCATTCATAAATGCCACATTCGTACAAATACGTTCGACATCTGACAATATATGAGTAGAAAAAACAATAGTTGTTTCTTCTTTAGCAGCATATAAAACGTCCAGTATTTCCTTACGTCCAATAGGATCAAGAGCTGATGTTGGTTCATCACATATGAGGAGTTTCGGTGAATTCATCAATGCTTGCGCTATTCCAAGTCGCTGTTTCATTCCTCTCGAAAAGCCACCTATCCTATGAGTAGAATCGTTCATTCCGACCAACCTTAGCAATCTACTGCTTCTTTCTTTTATACTTCTCTCATCCAATCCGCTCAATCTTCCACAAAACTGAAGATATTCTAATGACGTCATGAAAGAATAAAATTCTGGTACATCTGGTAAATACCCGATAAATTTATTTGTTTCTGTCTGCCCGAACGATACTTTTCTACCGCAAACATACACTTCTCCTTCATCTGGCATGAGCAGCCCAAGTACTGCTTTCATAACTGTAGTTTTTCCAGCACCATTCTTGCCAACCAGTCCGAACACGCTGTTCTCAGGCACAGTTAAATCTAATCCTTTCAACACCTCTTTATTGCCATATCTCTTTTTAAGGTTTTTGACTGAAAGAATATTCATTCTATGATTCCTCTTTTCCTAAAGCAAGATATAGAATTGGTCCAATAAAATTCATTCCAACAATCACAATAATCATCCACATAAGTCGATTTCCATGTTTATAATTTTTATGCGTAAGAATATGACGAATAACATATACCAATAGTATCAATTCAATTATAACAAGAGGTATTAAAAAAGGTAAAAATTCTTTAAAAATTTCCATCTCATTCTCGTATGATTATTACGAATAAAATCACACTTCTCCTTTCTTCATTCTTTAAGCTATACCGTACAAAGACCGTCTAAAGATTTTACACCGAATCCGCTTTCATATTTTCCAATTTTTTGTGTTTTTTGACTCAACCCTCTCCATAATTTATGAGACATCACAGTCTAAACAATTACACATCCTTAACAACACATCTGTTGTGACATTTTCACCATTCTTAATCTTATAAAACGTACTTCGGCTAATATTGATATCGTCTATGTTATACCATATAAACGCGTCTTTGTCATCACACTTTTCTGTTTTTTCAAACTTATAAATATCAAGTGCAAATTAGAATTTTTTCATTATAAATTTTAATTATTGTCTTATCACACCTACATATTACTATAAACAGAAATTAGATTCTTTTAGAAAAGGCGGTGTATTAAATTCATGGATTTTGGAATGATTTTAAAAAATTTAAGAAAAGAAAAGGGCTTAACCCAGGCCCAACTTGGTGCTAAAATAGGCGTCACTGAGAAAACTATAAACAACTATGAAACTAAAGGTAAAAGACCTAGGAATATTGATGTATACTATAAGTTATCAGAGGTATTTAATGTAGGTATGTCAGACCTTGTAGGCGAAGAAGAAGCTTTCTACTACAATGCTCAAAAACAATACGGATATAACGGTAAGAAGCAAGCCAGAGAACTTGCAAAAAATCTATCTGGTATGTTTGCAGGTGGTGAACTTCCTGAAGAAGATGCCGATGTAGTTTTTAAGATGATTCAAGAAGCTTATTGGAAGATGAAATTAGAAAACAAAGCGAAATACTCAAACAAAACAGGTGACTAAATATGAATGTTGAAGAAATTCGTAAAAAGGTAAAAGGCTTAAGAGTAAATATAAAACTAATGATCCATACCAACTACTAGATTACCTAAATATTCGATTACATTACTTTCCTTCTCCTACCACTTCACTGCTAGGAATGTATACTAAGGTGCTTAATGGAAGGTTTATCTACATATCAAGTGAATTAGACTATAAAGAACGTTCTGTAATAGCACATGAACTTGGTCACGATCAGCTTCACAGATTTCTTATGAAGAAAAAAGGACTAGGGAGTTTTAATTTCATCTCAAATATGAGTAACAGATACGAGGATGAAGCTAATCACTTTGCTGCTGAACTTCTTATAAGTGATGCATCAATAGTCGATATGGTTTGTTGTGAGATTCCGATGGTAACTTCTTTTTGTAAAAAAGATGCTATTGCTCCAAATATGCAAAACATCATCAGCAAATATAGCAATGCCGTTCCTATGCCGAGCAGTAATGTTAGAAATGCAGTGATGATACTAAGCAGCAAGCTGATTGGAAACAGTATTATTTTCGTTATCCACCTAATCATTTTTTATTCATCACTTCCCAATTCATACTTTGTATCTCCACACACCATATCAATGCAAACATTCACATCTATATAATTTTTTAGGACTTTTTTTCGTCCACCTTCGCCATCTTCTACAAATACATAATGCTTGTAAAACTGCTTAAAATGCAGGATTTTCACGATTTCACTCTTTGTATCAACGCTATGCACTCCGTATGTCCCGTATGTGGGAACATATCTATAAACCTTTTAACGATAGCTTAAGGTTATCGTTAAAAGGTATTAGCTCGACAAACTGGGATTTAAATTATCGATGTTTTCTCTTAATCCACGTAAAAACCAAAAGTGCAAAGAAGGCATAAGCGATAATTGCAAAAACAGATGCTTCTACGCCAAAATCGCCACCTGTAATCAGTCTATTACCTGAAGATAATACAAAATTATAAATAGAATCACCATCACTTTTTGTTCCGAAATGAAAAACAGTGCCAACAAACACCATATTCCAAACACCGTGAACAATTGTACTATTCCAAATGCTATTGGACTCTATTGTAACTAGTGAGAATAGTATCCCTACCAACGTACCGGCAAATATCAACTGTATTGTACTAATTAGACTTAAATTATTACCTATTATATGCAAAATTCCAAATAATATTGATGGTATAAATATTGCTATCGCTCGATTCCATTTTTTTTCAAGCAAGCCTAAAATTACTCCTCTAAAGACACTTTCCTCAACAATTCCCGTAGCCACACCGTAGAATAACAACGAGGAGGTTACTATTACCAATTTATGCCCCTCGTTTCCCGCTGTTAAATTTCCTCCAGATAGTATTAAACAGATCATAACAAAGCCAGTCATAGTAAGTGCAACTATGAAATATTTAAAATTCATTCTAACTGGTGTTATCCTGAAAGTTGATAAATTTCCTCTTAATACTTTTTTTGTAAGTATCTTAATCCCTAGAAGGCTGACTGATATATAGATAACCGCTGACACAATATTTGCGGCCCATGCTGGAATACCATTTTTTGCAATAGTTGATCCTATCCCTAATGCCATCCCCTGTGATATTGCTAAGCAACAAATCGACAAAAAAATTCCTAGTACAACTTTTCGAGTTGAAATTTTATTTTCTTCCATAAATCCCCCTAACAAATTCTAATTTGTCTTCGTATAAAATAATTCCCATTATATAAATCCATAAGCTCTTAGCAAACTTTTAACGATAATATAAGGTTATCGTTAAAAGATATTACCTCGATATACTGGATTTGTTTATTTTTGACACTCCTCTATTTTGTATCTATACTCATCCAAAAGTTGTCTTGAATAGATTTTTTCGTTTGTTGAATCTCTGACTTCTTTCCATAGAATAGCAGCAACTTTTAACTTATTAGAATAAAAGTCGCTAAATTCGTCTGAGCAAAAGTCCTTTAGGAATTGATTCCATTGACAAACTGAGTGGTCATACTTAGCATAGTCTGATTCGCCATAGTATACTTTCAGCATATCTTGAATTGTAAAGTTTAAGTCATTCCCAGCTTTCACTTTTCGCCAAGCTGTAGCCATGTCAGCATTAAATTTGAATGGTTCAACACCTGTTGCAACCGAAAAATACTCTCGAAATTTTTGATTAAAGGAAAAGCCACATTCAAGCAATGGCGTATTTAATGTTATCGCTTCAGCTTGTTTTTTCTTTACTTTCCTTACAGACTTTTCTATTCTATTTCCCTTGAAATATTGTTCTATAATATAATTTAGCTCCTGTTTTGTACTTCTGTATTCTAATCCAAGAGACTTACAAATTTGCGAAAGCTCTTCTCGATACCAATAGTATCTGTTAAATTCCTCAAATGATTTTATATTGTTAAAATCTGGTCGATTTTCTTTCAACTACTTACCTCAAACTTCTAATTTTCTTTTAGTTTTGAAATCATATTTGTATTTGAGTCTTCCTGTGAAACTATTATTCTTATATTTAATCCTTGCTTCTTTTTCGCTAATAACCCTTGATAGATAGCTTCATCGGAAAACCATGCAGCTACTGCCCAAATTATAAATTTTGCATTTCTAATTCCCTAAATCACTTCACTATAATGATTTTACCCCAAATCCCCATTTACATAAAGCGCAATATGCCTTGAATCCCCATTTTAACATTTTTGAATTTTCCTCAAATCCCTATTCGTCAAGGGCTATTTATTTTTCTTTCCTGTGAACGGATCTATATACTCTTTCAAGCTTATCTGGTCCTCTGCTATATCTTCTTGAAGTTGTGTACGTATGTATTCCTCTATTCTTTTCTTATTCTTCCCTACTGTATCCACAAAATAGCCTCGACACCAGAAATGTCTATTTCCATATTTATATTTTAAATTTGCATGTTTATCGAAAATCATCAATGAGCTTTTCCCTTTGAGATAACCAACAATTTGGGACACACTGTATTTTGGTGGTATCTCTACAAGCATATGTATATGATCAGGACAACATTCTGCTTCGATTATTTGTATTCCTTTCCTTTCACACAGAAGCCTTAATATTTTCCCTATCTCTACTCTTATCTTTCCGTAAATGACTTTTCTTCTGTACTTTTGTGCAAGCACTATGTGATACTTACAATTCCACGATGTATGTGATAAACTATTCTTATCCATTTTGGATTACCTCCTTGTTTTGATATACGGTTGGTGACCACATTTATCTTAACATAGGAGGTATCTTTTCGCTAAAGCCCTTTAACCTCACCGGCATAGCCGGTGCTTTATTATTCATCTCACATTCGTTCGATGAATCACTGCTAAAGCAATACAAAGAAAAAAGCACCTACAAATTTTAGATGCTGGTTTAACTTACATTAACTTTGAATACTACTATTTATTTTGTACTGATATTAAATAATCTAGAAATTGTTTAATCTCATCTCGATCTAATGTTACTGTAAGAAAATTTGCAGTAACACCTTGATGGTAAAAAAACACTCTCCACTCAAGTGAAATATCTATCATTTCATGTCCTGGTTTAACATAAATGACATCAGGGTTATCTCTTAAATCACTTACTGGGTATAATATGAATTCAAAATCTGGTTCCAAAAAAGAAATTTCACAAATATTTGTTATCTTGTTATCTAGCAGCTGAGTCAACCCTTCTACTAAATCATCAATTTCAAAAGATAGTAGCATTGGATCATTCTTTTTATTAAAATTCAACCATTCCCCAGAAGTGAAACTGTAATCTAATTCACACCATGAATCATATTTATCATCATCATTTTTAGGTGACTTGTAGTCTCGTATTTGTAATTCTATTTTAATTCCATCAATATCTATTTCAAAGTCCATCATGTCTCACTCACAGTCAATTTACTATATTTTTATTTTCTATATTATACCCAATAATATTAGAACCTATCAAACTCCGCCTGTCCAGCCGCCTTGCTATATTTAACACCATCATTTGATTTTTCAGTCCAGATATCCAGTACCATACCGATTGTAAGTAAATCAAGTTCAGAAATGTTTATCCCTATTTCCACGCATCTTAATAAAAATAGGGCTGTTGTCATTTCCCTGCTACTTTTTGGAAGTTTTTTTAGACTGAACTTCCGTCTCAAGGTTTACTCCCCTAAGTTCAAGTATTTCAGGTAGAATCTCATAAATGGAAAACATCTCAAACTGATCAAGCCAATCATCAATATTTCCAGCAATACTTCTATCTGCATGGTAAGCCATGATGTAGGCTACATTTTCAAATATCTCAAGGTCATCTATTTCAAATGAACCCTCACTTGCTTTGAAGGTTTTTTCTAGCTTTGATATGTCCTTGAATATATCTCTTTTAACACTAGGTATGTCAAATAGTTGCGTTCGTATGTGTGAACATATCTATAACCTTTTAACGATAGATTGTGGTTATCGTTAAAAAGTATTACCTGGACAAACTTGGATTTTATTATTTCTTTTTCTTTGGTTTTGGTGCAGGTAACTCATCAAACATTGAATTAAATAAGCCGGTTAAATATTCTTTATTGTCAACATCATCTACCAATAGCATTTCCTTTGCCCCTTCATACGGCAATTCGTATTCTGCATTCGGCATATATTCTATTGCAGATTTAACAGGCTTCACTAACAATCTATCATCATAAATTCCACCTACGATTTTTCCATGATAATAAATGATATATTCGCCCATCATTGTACGATAAGTAATATCTTCCAATTCTGATAACTGCTCTAAAATGAAATTTAAATATTCCTTACTTGATGCCATACTCTTTTCCTATTTATCCTCTTGAATTGTCAAGTCAAGTTTTTTAAATATGACATTGCATATTTTAAAATGATTTCATCTGAATAATTGCCACCAGTAGAATACGAAATATTCATTATAGTCAACGTTAATTCATTGAGGTCTATTTTATCATTTACTAGTTTTGATAAGATTTTTTTACATCTTTCAAAATCTTCTTTGGTTGCTCCAAATGGCAATTTCACAGCATTCACTCCTTATGCAATTCTAAATTAAACTACCCTATAAATTCTAATTTGGTTCTATACTATATATTTAACTAACGCATGAGTTCAAGCCACTTTTTTGCGTTTTCACAAGTACTATCAATAGGTGTTGTATGATTGTTTGTAAACACTTCCCACTGCCAATCCTCTCCTCCAATACAGCCTAATTTCGTGTATTCTTCAAGAAATTCTGCAAAAGAATTTGCCATTACATAACCATGTAAGTCGCTTCCGTCGTGACTTAAGTAGACTACTTTCCCATAAGACTCTTTTTCTAAATCTATAGCTAATAAATCACCATTGTCAAGCTCCTGAAATACCAGCTTATTGTGAAAAATCTTGTCATACGGATTATCATAATTAGGATAGCAAATATCTACCAAACCTTTTCTACTTTCTTCAAAAATGGGAATTAAATCTATTCCAAAATGCAAATTACCCGCAGAAAATTCCACCAACTCACTCGGTAATGGTAGTATTTCTTTGCCTTCAATATAAATATCCCAAAAAAACTCTAGATGTGATGAAATTTCTTTCAATGCCTGTCTAAATTCTATTGGTAGACTGTAACCTAATTCTTCTTCAAGCTTTAGAATATCTTCTTCTTTTGCAACTTCTTTGCAAACAATTTCTTCTGTAAATCCACCTAATTCTTTTACTCTGTTTCTAAAGAAGTTTATCTAGCCAAGTTTCAGTAGACTATTTCACACCACTCTCTGATTGTAGGAAATTTTTACAAGAGAGGTTACATCTACTACGCTACTTCGTTGCTCGTACAAGCAGTGTTACGCATTCCCCGGTTCGCTGTTTCCAATCGCCATGTCGCTTTGCTCCTAGCTCTTGGACAGCTGTCGCGTGGGCAGTACCATCTTTTAGTTTGCGTCAGTACCTGACTTAACTAAAAGGGTAACTGCCTCAGTATGGAACGAGTGAACACCAAGTATGTCAAGTAGTTGCGTTCGTATGTGGGAACATATACACTAAACTATTTAACGATAGCATAAGGTTATCGTTAAAAGGTATTACCTCGACAAACTGGAATTTAAATTGTCGTAAAATAGCTGAGGTTTAATTCCATTCTTCTTGCACAGAAGCAATACTTTTTCTGCGATTTGAATTTTTTCTTTACTGTTTAAGCTTATATCTGAATCCATATGTTTTATACTGTCAACATATATAGCATAATCATATTCATCTCCCATACATAATTCCGAATCCACAAAATATTTTATTCCTTGTTCATCGTGATATTCGAGACCAGCTCTACCTAAAAGTACGATACAATCTCGCATAGTTCTCTCCCTATAAATTGAAATTTGTCTTCGTATAAAAATAATTCCCATTGTATAAATCCATAAGCTCTTTAGCAAACTTTGCTACAAGTTCATGATTAAGTGCAGCTGCTAAGGGTTCTTCATTATTATTAGCTCTTGGTGTCCAATTATATGATCCGTGCATTACATAGTCCATCTCTATGATACATAAGCCTTTATTTCATATACTTTATTTACTTAGTGGGTGTAATCCTTATGAGTAGTGTTAGGACTTCAATTTGCAGTAGCACGTAGCCAATCAAACTTCGCCTTGCTCGTTTTCTTGGGCGTGCCTTGCATAGGACGTACATCTGCTTCTACTACGCTACTTTGTAGCTCGTACAAGCAGTGTTACGCATTCCGTATGTCCCGTATGTGGGAACATATCCACTGGGGTTCCTTTTACATACTCATAGCCGTTTTCGCTTAGATATTTAATATCTCTGCTCAGTGTTGCTGGATCACACGATACATAAACGATTCTGTCTGCTTCGGTTTCTACTACTGCTTTTAGCAGGGCTTCATCGCAGCCTTTTCTTGGTGGATCAAGGATTACGACATCCGCCTTTTCGATCTCGCCTTCTTCTCTTAGTCTTGGCAGCTCTTCTTCAGCCTTACCTGTGTAGTAGATGGCATTTACAATTCCGTTTATAACCGCGTTTCTGTTTGCATTTAGCACTGCTTCTTTGACTAGCTCGATTCCAACTACCTTGCCTGCTCCTGCCTTTGCCATAAAGAGTCCTAGGGTTCCAACTCCGCAGTAAAGGTCTAGGACTGTTTCTCCACCCTTTATTCCTGCGTATTCGACTGCCTTTTCGTAGAGGCGCTCTGCTTGCACCGGATTTACTTGATAGAAGGAGTATGGCGAGATTTCAAATCTAAGACCTAACATCTCGTCTTCTATCACATGCCTTCCGGCAATGATTTCTGCACGGTTTTTGTGCTGCTTTGATGGCTTGTTATCGGATATGTCTAGGGCCACCGACGAAAGATAGTATTCAAATCCGTCATCAAAGCTAGGTATCCTGTCTATGCTTTCTTCTGCCAAATAGATAAACTCCTCTAGATCAACATCCTTTTCCTCGACTGTCGGCACAAGCATAACTTCGCCACTTGTGAACGAGGTTTTTACGACCAGATTTTTTATCTTTTTCGCATCCTCGCACCCATCAAAGCTAGCTCTAAGCGCATCTGCTACCGCCACTACTGGTTCGCTTTGGAGCCTGCACTCACGGCAGTCAACAACCTTATGGCTGAGACGCTCTAAAAAGCCTACTGATTGTGTTTTAGGGTGTATCGCTAGCGTTGCCTTATTTCTATAGTTATATGGCTCAGACATCGAAATTATCAGTTCTAGCTCAGGAGCTTCCACGCCACCTATACGCTCAAGGACGTCGCGGACATGTCTTTCCTTGAGCTCAAGCTGCTTCTCGTATTTCAGCTTTCCAAAGGCACATCCTCCGCATTCATCTATGTATGGACAGACATCCTCAAGTCTGTGCTCTGAAGGTTCAAGGATTTCCTCAACATTAGCGAGTGCATAGCGCTTTTTTACCTTTGTCACTCTTGCACTGACTTTATCTCCAAGAACGCAGCCGTCGGCAAAAACGATGAGGCCATCGTAACTTCCGATGCCTCTACCGTCCTTGCTTTGATCTTTGATTGTAAGTTCAATTAATTGATTCTTTTCCATTTGTTATTCCACGAAATTCACAAGTTCATCGACGGAAAGCCTAGCTGGTGCAGGGTTATTTGTTTCGTGATATCCCATTGCGATTATAGCTACAACCTCCTGGTCCTCAGGAAGGCCAATAAGCTCTTTAATCATATCGTAGTCAGCATATCCTAGGATTACTGTTCCAACACCGTATGTGTGCGCAGCTAGGCAGAAGGCCTCTGCAGATACACCTGCATCAAACATCTCCCAGCCATCATTTTTGGGCGTTGAATAGCTGCCATCTGGCTCAAAGCCGCTCTTTCCCTTTACAATTGACTGCACTGCAATTGCAGGAGCGCGCTTGATTGTCTTCTCATTAAAAGTGAAGCCAAGAACTGCCTCTTCAGCAATCTTCGCTTTGATTTCCTCATTTTCTACAATTGTGTATCTTGTAATCTGAGTGTTCTTCCATGATGGAGCATATGCTGCAGACTCGATAATCTTTTCGATAGTCTCCTTTGATATCTTCTCATCCTTGTACTTACGAACACTTCTTCTTGATTTTATGCATTCTAAAGCTTCCATATATCTATCTCCTTTGTAAAAATTCCTTATTTTATCGTCCCAAATATTATACATTTTATTTACTGAAATAGCAAAAGGAGATAGCCTAAGCTATCTCCTAGTTTTTAAATTTTCTACACCTATGGTACTACTTTCTTTCGCTGTAGCGGTGTGCATCCTCAAGAACCATGTCCTTAACCTTGATAAGCCTGATCGTGTTGTCTCTTGCAGTCTCCTCAAGCTTCATCGAAATATATTTGATATTCTTCTGAGCTTCAGGGATGATTACATGCTCAAGAGCATTTACACGTCTTCTAGTCTTCTCAATCTCAGCAGCCATGAGCTTGCAGGCCTTTTCCTTTTCGGCGAGCAAAATCATGTCGTCCCTGATATCGGCAAGCGATTTAATCGCTCCGTCTAAATCCGAAGAAGTAAAGGCATATCCATATGAATAGATATCCGTCTCACTTGCGGTCTTCGTCCTTACATCAAAGACAGGAATGTTAACACTCATGACGTTCTTTGTGCTGACGCCAAGCGTCACCTTTTGCTTAGCAGCCATCAAAGCGGTATTAAGAGTTTCGGCATCCATGCCAGCTTTGGCAACAATGAAGTTGATATTAGCCTGACGGATACCCTCTTCGACATGCTTTCTGAGCTCCATGTTCTCACGAACCATGATGAGGAATTGACGCATCAGCTCGTCTCTCTTATCTTTGAGAAGCTTGTGACCCTTGCGGGCAACGGCCAGCTTATCTTTGATCCTAGAGAGCTCCATACGAGTAGGAATTATTTGACTTGATGCCATATCACGCCTCCTTATCCTTACTTCGCCTCATAATACATATCGAGCCACTTGTCATTAATTCTCTTGAGTTCACTTCTTGGAAGGATTCTCAAAAGCTCCCAGCCGATATCTAGAGTCTCCTCAATAGTTCTATCAGTGTTATAACCCTGGTTTACATACTTGTCTTCAAACTCGTCTGCAAACTTAGCATACTTAAGATCGATTTCTGTCAAAGCAGCTTCACCAAGGATGGTCATAAGCTCCTTAGCGTCCTTACCTCTAGCATAAGCGGCAAATAGCTGGTTCATTGTATTAGCGTGGTCGCCTCTTGTCTTGCCTTCGCCTATACCCTTATCCTTAAGTCTTGATAGTGATGGAAGAACGTTGATAGGTGGCTTAACACCCTTACGGTAAAGGTCTCTGGAAAGAATAATCTGTCCCTCTGTGATATATCCAGTAAGGTCAGGAATTGGGTGAGTCTTGTCATCCTCAGGCATTGAAAGAATTGGAATCATAGTGATTGAACCGTTCTTGCCATACTGTCTTCCTGCTCTCTCATATATCGTAGCAAAGTCAGTGTACATATATCCAGGATATCCTCTTCTTGCTGCAACTTCCTTACGCGCAGCAGATACCTCTCTCAAAGCATCCGCATAGTTTGTGATATCTGTCAAAATTACTAGAACGTGCATATCGCAGTCAAATGCTAGATATTCAGCTGCTGTAAGCGCCATTCTTGGTGTCGAAATTCTTTCAACCGCAGGGTCGTTTGCAAGATTTACAAACATTACGGTTCTATCTATCGCACCAGTTTCTTTGAAGGATTCAACAAAGAAGTTTGATTCCTCAAATGTGATACCCATAGCCGCAAATACTACCGCAAACTTTTCATCAGTTCCACGAACCTTAGCCTGCTTTGCAATCTGAGCTGCAAGATTTGCGTGTGGAAGACCTGAAGCTGAGAAAATAGGTAGCTTCTGTCCTCTAACTAGAGTATTAAGACCGTCGATAGCAGATACACCAGTCTGGATGAACTCAGCAGGGTAGATACGCGCTGCAGGGTTCATTGGAAGTCCATTGATATCTCTTCTCTCTACAGGAAGAATTTCCGGGCCTCCGTCCTTTGGTCTTCCCATTCCGTCAAAGACTCTGCCTAGCATATCCTCAGATACGCCAAGCTCGAGGCTCTTTCCTAAAAATCTAACCTTGCTGTCGCTAAGGTTTATACCTGCGGAGTTCTCAAAGAGCTGAACTACCGCTGTATCGTCGTTGATTTCGAGAACCTTACAGCGACGCTTTTCGCCGTCTGCAAGCTCGATTTCACCTAGTTCGTCGTACTTTACATTCTCAACGCCGCGGACCATCATCAAAGGACCTGCGACCTCTTGAATAGTTCTATATTCCTTTGGCATTACTTAGTCCTCCTTATTCAGTGCTTCAGCAACTTCTCCGTCGAGCAAGTCGATGATTCTTGTAAATTCATCTTCTATCTTATCTTCAGGTGTGTATTTAAATCTTCCGATAGGCTCTCTTGAAGGCATTGCGATAAGATCCTCTACATTTGCACCCTTTTCAAGTGCAGCCTTAGCCTTTTCGTAGAAGCTCATAACCAGTCTCATCATGAGATACTGCTTGCGAAGTGATGAATATGTATCAACCTCATCAAAGCTGTTCTGGTTTAGGAAGTCTTCTCTGATAGACTTAGCAGCTTCCATCTTGAGTCTGTCAGCAGGTGAAAGCGCATCCATACCTACCATCTGAACGATTTCATTAAGCTTTGATTCGTCCTGAAGAAGTGACATCATTTCCTGACGAGCACTCATCCAACCTGGCTCAACCTCTTCGTTAAACCATTTCTCCATGCTGTCTAGGTATAGTGAGTAACTTGTCAGCCAGTTGATTGCAGGGAAGTGTCTCTGGTATGCAAGGTTTGAATCAAGACCCCAGAACACCTTTACAATTCTAAGCGTTGCCTGTGATACTGGCTCAGAGATATCTCCGCCCTGTGGTGAAACCGCACCGATTACTGAAAGAGCACCATCTCTTCCATCCTTACCTAGTGCGATAACGTGACCAGCTCTCTCATAGAACTGAGCAAGACGGCTTCCTAGGTATGCAGGGTAACCTTCTTCACCAGGCATTTCCTCAAGTCTTCCAGACATCTCACGAAGAGCCTCTGCCCATCTTGATGTTGAGTCAGCCATCAAAGCTACTGAGTATCCCATATCTCTGAAGTACTCAGCGATAGTAATACCTGTATAAATTGACGCCTCACGCGCAGCAACCGGCATATCCGATGTGTTTGCAATGAGAACCGTTCTTTCCATCAAAGAACGACCTGTCTTTGGATCGACGAGGGCTGGGAACTCGTTAAGTACGTCTGTCATCTCGTTTCCACGCTCTCCGCATCCGATATATACGACGATGTCAGCCTCAGCCCACTTTGCTAGCTGATGCTGGATAACCGTCTTACCTGAACCGAAAGGTCCAGGAACTGCTGCTGTACCACCCTTTGCGATAGGGAAGAAAGCATCAACAACACGCTGTCCTGTAATAAGTGGTTTGTCTGGTCTCAGCTTCTCAGTATAAGGCCTGCTCTTTCTAACTGGCCATCTCTGCATGAGCTGGATTTCTCTATCGCCCTTTTCTGTTTCGATTACAGCAATTGTCTCTGTAACTGTGAACTCACCTGACTTAAGCTCTTTAACCTTACCCTTTACATCAGGTGGAACCATGATTTTCTGTTCAACAACTTCAGTCTCCTGAACTGTTCCAAGAACATCTCCGCCGCTTACCTCTTCACCGATTTCAGCTGTAGGAACAAAGTTCCACTTCTTCTCTCTATCAAGTGAATCAACGTGGATTCCTCTCTTTAGGTTGTTACCACAGACCTTCATAATAGCGTCTAGAGGTCTTTGAATACCGTCGTAGATACTTGTTATGAGTCCAGGTCCAAGTTCAACCGACATAGGTACACCAGTCGAAACTACTGGTTCTCCTGGTCCAAGACCTGAAGTCTCCTCGTATACCTGAATTGATGCCTCGTCACCGTGCATCTCTATAATTTCACCCGTTAGCATCTGGTCGCTAACATGCACAACGTCAAACATGTTTGCATCGCGCATGCCTGTAGCTATTACTAAGGGGCCTGCTACTTTTTTAATCGTACCTTTACTATTCATGTACTATACTGCCTCCTGATATCAGTTATCGTGTGAAAACAAAATATCCGATCCTACCGCTCTTTCAACGGATTTTTTAACTTCGGCTATTCCTGCTCCAGTGTTTCCGTGTGTGCCTGGTATCTCAATGATGGCCGGCACAATCTTGTCCTGATATTTTGCAATTTCATCTCTTAAATCTGCCGCCAAGAATTCCGTAATATAGATTATTCCATATCCCTGCTCGGCAAGCTCTGACAGCTTATGTTTTGCCTCAGCAGGCTCTGTTACCGGTATGGTATCAAAGCCCAAAGCAGCAAAGCCGTAAATGCTGTCATAATCTCCTATTACAGCAATATCACGCATACATTTCCCTTACTCTTTCTCTAATCGCCTCTTCGGAAAGGTCATTTTGCTTTCCTGTGAGTACAATTCTAACTGTCTTTATTTCGTTTAGTCTTGCAATTACATAGGCAAATATTGGACCTACTGTAAACGCATTGTACTTTTGCGGTTTTATCGCTCTTATTATGCGGTTATCACACCAGCACTCAAATATGGATTGCGAGCTTTTCAGTGCATCAACGCCATCTCTATACGGTGTTGTTGCAAGATATGCAGCTATTTCATCCTTGCCTGCTATCGCAGCCTTTATGAGTGCATCTGTGTTTATCGAATCACAGCTTGACATCGCCCTCTTCATGAAGTCGGCACTTTTACTTGTCAGCTGAGCTCTTACAGCAATCTTGATGTTCGCTACTGCGACGATAGACTCTGTGTAATCTTTGATGATATCAACCTTTGATCTGTGTCCTGCAAGGTATATCGCTTCCATGCAGGCTCTATCGATTACGATATCGCAAAGCTGTCCGTCGCCTGTGTGAACAAGACTTTCGTAGGCTTCCTTTGCGGCATCCTGCATATCCTCAGGAAGTAGCTTGTAGTTGCCCTCCTGGATTGCAGCTCTCATCTCTTCGCCACTTGGATTCGTGTCGTAGTAGATGCTTATGCCCTTTGGTCTACTTACAGCTGCCTTTATCGCAGCCTTTAGATTGTGATAGAGCTTCGGAATGCTCAAAACAGCGAAGTGTTTCATATCGATTTTAAACTCTTTGATTAGAGCCCAAATCTTATCTTCTTCTGCTGCGAGGATTCTCTCGCCGTCACCCTTTGAGTCCGAGTTTCCCCAGGACTTTTCCTCAAGAAATTGAATGCACTGCTCATAAGTGCCGAGTGAGATAAGCTGCTCGATATCTGTATCCTTCAGGAGGGATGTCTCTAGCGCACGAATTCTCGCGACCTCGTAAACATAATTTTCTCCCATATTTTCTCCTTATAGCCTATTCTCACTAAAATAGTAATTTCTGAACAAGGTCGGAAAGCTCTTCCTTTTTGTCTGCGAAGATAGCTTCGAGTGTGCAGTTCTCTTCGATGCCACCGTATGATAGAACAAATCCGTCTTCTACATCTATGGCATCTTTTGATACACTCATATTAGCCTGTCTGCCTTCTGCGATTGCCTTAATCTTATCCTCAAAGTCCTTAGGCATTCTAGCTAGGTCTTTTGATGATAGTGAGATAACTCCCTCGCCCTCATGTATAGCCTTATCTGCTATTTTGAGAAGCAGTGCAAAGTATTCCTCATCTGGCAATTCTCTAATCTGCGCCTTCGCGTTATCTATTACCTCAGCAATCAAAGCTTGCTTAGTCTCGAGTATCTTGCGACTACGCTCTAGCTCCATAGATGACTTTGCTCTTTCTTTGATCTGTACAAGCTGAGCTTCAGTTTTTTGAGAGATTTCCGCACATTTCTTTTCGGCGTCCGCCTTATTTTGTTCTTCGATTTGACTTGCCTTAGCCTTTGCTTCATCCATGGATGCTTTCGCAGCTTCGGCAGCTTCATCGAGAATGTTCTGTTTAATTTTATCTAATCCGGTCATTTTCTCTCTCCTTAACCTATGCTAACAAATATACTATAGCTTGATATTTGATACTGATAGGATTGAGATAAGAAGTGCAAGGATTGCATATGTCTCTACCATTGCAGGGAATAGCATAGCCTTACCGAACTGATCTGGCTTCTTAGCAACGATTCCGATTGAAGCAACTGATGTCTTGCCCTGGTGGAATGCTGATACTAAACCTACGATTGCGATTGGCATGCATGCAGCAAAGATTGTAAGTCCTGTGCCTACGCTCATGCTTGTTACAGCTGTTCCGCCGAGAATACCAATCTTTGATAGTGTGATAAATGTTACGAGAAGTCCGTAAATACCCTGTGTACCTGGAAGTAGCTGAAGGATAAGTACCTTAGCGAACTGATTAGGATCTTCGCTTACTACTCCTGCTGCTGCCTGACCTGCTTTACCTACGCCCCAAGCTGATCCCATACCTGCCAAAATTGTTGCGAGCGCTGCTCCAAAGATTGCAATTGCAAAACCCATACTAATTTCCATGATTTTTTCCTCCTAGAATTATTTTATCTCTATATACTTACTTTCTGTTGTTAACGGTTCAAATGGCTTTCCGCCGCCCTCGTAGAACTTGCCGAAGAATTCGACAAACTGAAGTCTGTTCGTGTGAACATATGCTCCGAGCACATTGATTGCCATATTCATTGTATGTCCAAATATGAACACTATTGTAAAGATGATTGCTCCAAGGACTCCGCCTCCGACCATGCTTCCCATCATATTGATAACGCTGGCGATTACACCAGTTGCAAGTCCTAACGCAAGAAGTCTTGAATACGATAGCACATCGCTGAGCCATCCTGTAACTCCGTAGATATCGTAGGCACCTAGTGCAATTCTCAGAGCTACATTCTTGTGACCTCTTCCTGACATCAATAGAATTCCTAGCATTCCTGCGATAGTGAGTACCTTTGATAACATCACTACTGATGCAGGGAACTTGATTGTCATCTGCGAGATTGATGCGAAAATATCTGTTGGTAGTAGCAAGAGGATAAGTCCAATTAGGAACATATACCAGAATACTACGTCGCAGATACAGTCGATGACCTTGCCCTCCTTGAGCTCTTGGAAGCCTTTGATTGCTAGTCCTGCGAAGAGGTGAATTACACCAAATAGCATACACCAGATCAAAAGTCTCATCGGATTATCAAGCGGTGCAAACCACAGTGGCTTGATTGCGAACTCCTTGCCAAAGAAGGTCTTTGCTATGACTGTTGGTGCGTCTCCGAAATATCCTCCGAACATCACGCCCCAGAAGAGTGTTGAGAGTCCGCAGAAGCCAAATAGCTTGAGCATCTTCTTCATTCCTTCTTCCATCTTTGGGAACTTCTTCAGTACTATGAAGCAACCGATTGACATCAAAAGTCCGTAGGCTGCATCTGAGAGCATCATTCCAAAGAAGAACACGTAGAAGTAGGACATCACCTTTGTTGGATCTATATCTCTAAGCTTTGGAAGTCCGTAGGATTCTAGTACGCCCTCGGCACTTGATGAGAAGGAATTGTTCTTTAGCACCGTTGGCGCCTCGTCCTCATCTGTCACATCTGCAAGCTCGATTACACAATCAAAACTTCCTTCTAACAGTTCCTTAACTCTTGAAGCCTTATCCTTAGGTATGAAGCCTGTCATTACGAAGGTTCTCTCAGATTGCCTTAGCTCTCCGGTAACTTCAACGTTTTTTAGCCTCATTCTGAAGTAGTCGCAAGCCTCTCTGAGTTTATCTCTGCTTTCTGCTGCCTCTGTAATCTTCTTCTCAAGCTCCTCGCTTGTCTGATTTATCGATTCTATATCAGCTTCAAGCTTTTCGATTTGCTCCCTTGGCGTCTTGTCATAGCCTAGCGAGCTCTTTGCAAAACCTCCGCTTCTTAGCGCATCTTCTACCTTACCTGAAACATCCTTCTTAGCGATTACCACAATGTATGCAGCATCGGAGTCCATACAGACGACTTCTAAATCGATGTCTACTTCTTCATCACACTTCTTCTGTACTAACTCGTGTATTTTCGCCTCGTCCATATCAGGCGGCATGGTTCCTATCAAAACCTTAGTTTTCTTCGTCTCTGTTAAATCAAATGGTATATCTAGCTCCTGCCAAGGTTTTAGTCCTTCAATTTTCTCGTTAATCTTTGCTACGAGAGCTTTGTTTTCGCTATATTCCTTAGACCAGCTAATCACCTGATCTGCAAGCTCTTTAATGGTTTTAGCATTCTGCATTTCCTGCGTCAGCTTTTCCTTATCTATCAAAGGCTTGCCTTCAAGTGAGCTGAACATCCCCTTTGTCTCCGGAGAGAAAGTATCCATCACCTCAAGTGCCTGCTCAGTAAGGCTTAGCTTCTTGCTAAATTCTCTGCTGACTTCCTTCGTATCTGTCGTTACAAAGCCATCAAGCTCTTTAAGGGACTTGTCATCGCTCAGTTCTATGGTTCCGAGCGTCTGGATTTTTTCTAGGATTTCTTGCCTATCTTTTTTCAATGCGCAGATACCGATTTTTTGCATCTGCAATACTGCCATACTACATTCTCCCTTCTGAAAACATATTTTCAAATAAATATAATCGACCGTACAAAGCCAAATTAAGTGCTTACAATGAAACGAGTTTCTGGGTTCCGCGGACTTACCATTACTGCCAAACTCTTTGCGGCCACATCCTCGATTCACATGCACTTATTTAACTTACTACTGCGTCGATTATCTTTTGAATTGCATCTTTTTCTTTGCGCTTAGCATCTTCTCTGAGCTCTTCGAGTTCAGACTCTAGTCCCTTAAGCGCCTCCTGTCTGTGTTCCTCAGCCTCCTGTTGAGCGGCTTTAATCCTCTCATCGGCCTCGGATTTTGCTCGCGAAATCTCCTGCTCACACTGCAAGCTGCTTTCGCTCTTCGTTCTTTCAATCAGTTCTAACTCGGAAGCTTTTCCATCAGCAATGATTTTATCAGCCTCCAGTTCGACTTCATGGATTGCTTTGATTGTCTCGCTAACCATTTCTTGTCCTCCTAAATTAACTGAATCATACCCAAATTATATCGTACATGCATACAATTATCAAATAAATATGAATAATTATTACTTTGACTCTTGAATACTTTTTATCATTTGGATAAGATAATATCATTATACCCCTTTAAAACAATTTTACACAATCTTTCGGACACAAAAATGCCACTGCTTCAAACAGTGGCATTTTGATTATGTATGCAAAAAAATACATAAATTTTAGATTTTTGTATGAAAATTAATACAAGCTATTTCCACTTAAACGAATCTACTATGCTCTGAGATGCTTTGTCAGGCTCTTCGCTACCTGAGTAGTTGCTCTCATAAACAAAGATATGTCCGTGATCGGAGGCTATGTAATACTGCACAATCCTATCGCCATCCACTGTGAATTCATATTTCAAAACTGGATAGCCCTGCTTTGATGTGAATCCTGATGCAAGTATTTGACTAGCTTCATGTCCAGAGATCTGCTGATTTAATTGTAAAAGTATGGCATGTGAGAAGCTATCAATATCATCCTTAGAATATGGATTTGTTCCATACTGAACCGAGATATTGTCTAGCTTTCCTTCGCCACTATGGCTTACTGGAACAACAAATGGTTTTTCATCTGTTGAATCACCTTCGTGAAGCTTCCATCCCTCAGGAATCACAAAACTACCTTGCTTTAAATTAAATGTTTCTCCTGCCTTTGTTCCCTGCTTTTTGTCAATTGCTGTATTTGACCTTGCTTTATTATCGCTTTGAGTATCGTAATTTTTTCGTTCTCCACAAGCTGCAAGTAATGTCATAACTAGTATCGCTATAAAAGCAATGGTTACTGCTTTCCACGTATTTCTTTTCATGGCCTTCTCCTGAACTATTTCAAGTAGATCTAGTTTTCTTTTTCTATGCACCCGTGCTCTTCCGCGAAAGAAAGTATCTTCTGAAGTCTGCTATTGATTCCTGCTTTCTTGAGCGGCGGCGCACACAGCTCTCCGAGCTGTGTGAGGCTGGCGTCGGGGTTTTCCGCGCGGAGCCTTGCGGTTTCGCGCAGCCTCGGCGGCAGCTTGTCGAAGAGCCCGCGGGATTCGATGGCGCGGATGGCAGAAAGCTGCCGCTGCGCCGCGTCAAGAGCCCTATCCATGTTCGCATTATCGCAATTTGTAATGCGCACAGTGCGGTTCCTCATCTGCTTCTTAATTACCGTGTTGTCAAAGCTCAAAACGTGGCTGTGCGCCCCGATTATTGCGAGCATATCCCTTATGTTTGAAAGGCTCTTGACATACACAATGTATTTCCCTCGCCTCTCCATCGTCTTTGCCGTCATGTCGACAAAACCATTGATTAACTTCTTTAGGTCAAGAGCAAACCTCTCGCTGTTGCAGACGAATTCGAGGTGGTAGGTTTTGTCAGGATTGTTTACAGAACCACAAGCGAGGAAAACTCCTCTGATATATGATTTACGACAGCACTTTGTTCTTACAACATCGTCGTAAATACCATCGGAAATAAAGTTATTTCCCTCTCTTACAAGCAGTATTCCTGTTTCACGCAGAATCTGCTCAGACCTTTCCTCAGGTCCTATGGTAAGAAGATAGCTCCTCTGCTTATTAAAGCCTGAGCCTTCTCCGATTTCTAACTTTGCATCAACCTTAAAATACTCTTTGATCAGGCGCTTATAATGTCGTGCTACCGCTGGTATTTCAGTGGTGACAACTATCTTAAACTTTCCCGCACCAGCAAGACGAAGACTTCCAGAAACACGTAAAAAACCTGCCAGCTCGGCAAGCTGGCAGCACTTTTTTTCTATTTCTGTTCTAGCAAGTTCATTCTTTACTTCCGTTGAGAAGCTCATAGACCTTACCCCCTGCTGTCAATTTTATTAGCACGACTCTTGCGCCAATATCTTATGCTCAGTCCTTCTTATCCGCAAGAATTTCACAACTAAGAAATTATTCCTTGATATTGCCCTCTGCAATATGTTTATCGATTATATCTTTGATGATTGCAAAGAGATCCTCAGAACCATGTCTCGTCTTCTCTTGCCTACGCATGATTTGCTCCTTGGTGACTCCGTGTTCCTTCCAGTCGCCACCGCCATTTGCTTCGTGGAGAAGTACAGGCTGAAGATTGTCCATAGCCTTTGCAAACCTTGCCTCTGCAGTTTCCTGGGCTTCAAACTCGTCAAACAGAGCCTCTAGCTTCTGCCCCTGGTCGCTAGGTAGCATTCCGAAGATATGCTTCTTTGCAATTTCCTCACGCTCCCTTTGGGACTTCTTTGCCTCCTCATCATAGGCATAGGTATCGCCTGCCTCGATTTCAACGACATCGTGAATCAGGCACATGAGAATTACCTTTGATATATCTATATCCTCGTTTGCATACTCTCTAAAAAGATAGGCCATAACAGCCATATGCCATGCGTGCTCAGCATCATTTTCCTTGCGAGAATTATCTGCAAGGTGGTTTTGCCTGAAGATATTCTTTTGCTTGTCCATAAGCAGTGCAAATTCAATCTGCTTACGCATTCTATCGTCCATCTAGGCCCTCTCAAGTTTACCCTGCGCTTGCGCCTCCTCTATAAGAGTTGCAACGCGTTTATTCGATAAACCTATTTTATCATTAGCAAGGATTACGCGTCTACATTTTTTGATGGCTTCAAGTGCCTTCTCTAGGCTCTCTTCGCTTATTTCTTCAAAAGCTGGCACCGATATTAAGTCGCTCGCTAGGTTCTTTGCTACATAAAAATCCACATCATTTTCGTGTAATATGCCTGTACAGAACGGAATTCCAAGCCTTGTCATCTCCCTAAAAACAGGAATGCCCTTGCCATTTCCCGCAATTACAAACACCTCTGGCTCTCCCACTGGCTTAGGAAGCTCGACGCTACCAAATGTAATGTTGTAGGAACCCTTCTCTATGCTGTAAAGTTCTCTAATGATTTCATCAGTAAATATATCATTAGGTCTTCCGAAGTGCTCAATAGAGTCGCCGTGAACGCATATAACCTTGTCCGAGATTTTTTGGGCAAGATCTATTTCGTGAAGCGACATCAAAACAGCAATATTCGCCTTCTTTGCCATGGTGTGAAGGATGTTCAAAAGCTCAAGCTTATGCTTTACATCAAGAAAGGATGTCGGTTCGTCCAAAACTATAATCTTTGGCTCCTGGCAAATCGCCCTTGCAAGCAAGACTCTCTGCCTCTGTCCATCACTTATAGCGCTGAAATCCCTACCAGCAAGTTCTTCCACATGAGCCTTTTTCATCGCCTCAGAAACCTTGACTCTATCCTTTTCATCAAGAACTCCAAGCGAGTTTGTATACGGATATCTTCCCGTTGCAACAACATCAAAGCATGTTAGGAGCTCTCCCTTAATCTTCTCTGTCAAAACCACAGACATCTGCTGAGCGAGCGCCTTAAAACTTAGGTTTGCAAGCGAAGCATCTGCGATAAAAACCTCTCCACCAACCATTTCAAGATGCTTGGTTATGCTCTTAAGTATGGTCGACTTTCCTGCACCGTTTGGTCCTATCATGGTCACGATTTCGCCAAAGTCTACGTCTATATTTATATCCTTAATCAGCGGTTTTTTATTGTATCCGACCGTTAAGTCCGATGTTCTAAAATAAATGTTTTCCATTTGATCTCTCTAGTACTTAGTACCGTGTCTCTTAACGAGCATTCCAATAACTATAGGTGCACCAAACATTGCTGTTACAGTGCTTATCGAAAGTTCCACTGGCGCAAATGCCGTTCTTGCAACATAGTCGCAGAACATACAGAATACGCTTCCTGCCATGAATGAGCATGGAATTACAAGAATTGGCTTTGCCGTCTTAAGCCCTATTTTTACAACATGAGGAACTGCGATTCCAACAAAGGAAATCGGTCCAACAAAGGCAGTTACGCATCCAGCCAGAAGGCTTGACATCATGATTAGATACACCCTAAAGCGCTTTACGTTTACGCCCATGCTCTGTGCGTATGATTCGCCCATCTGATACGCTCCAATAGGCTTTGACATTGCAAATACTATAGCAAAGCAAACTAGCACAATTTTGCTAGAAAGACTAACGTCGCTCCAGCTTACTCCTGAAAAGCTTCCTTGCGACCAGTTGTGCAAGTTAACTATATCTGAGTCCTGAGCAAAGGTAATCAAAAACTCCGTTATTGCAGAACAAATATAGCTTATCATGATTCCCGCAACGAGAAGCATAGACATCTGCTTTATCGCTCTTGCCGCAAGAAGTACAAAGCCCATTGCTATCAAAGCACCCACGAAAGCAGCCATGACTATCATCCATGAATTGGTGTGATGAACGTACTTTAATGCTACAATCATCGCAACTGCAACAAAGAGCTTTGATCCTGAAGATATACCTAAAACATAAGGCCCTGCGATAGGGTTGTTGAAAAAGGTTTGCATCAGAAATCCCGAAACCGCAAGACCTCCACCGAGTATCGCAGCTGTTATGATTCTAGGCAGTCTAATCTGCCATATGATATTTACATTTGTTTGATCGCCCTTTTTAGTGAATATTATCTTCATGATTTCCGTAAAGGAAATATCCACAGCGCCTGAATTGATATTCCATACAATCAAAACGAAAAAGGCAATTATGAGACAGATGAAGACCGCAAGGTATCTCCATCTGTCGCTGATTTTATGATTTTGCTGAAGTGTCATATTCTTCCTCTTTATTTAAGCTTAAACAGGTACTCCATCTTCTTCTGAGCTTCCTTATCACCTGAGAATATTGCGTTCATCTCCTGTATGATGCTTCCCATTTTGTTGGTCTGCTGAAACATGCTTCTGCTTGTGCACCAAGCATTTCCCTCTTTGACTGCCTTAAAATCCTTGAGAACAGGGCTCTTATCGAGAAGCTCATCTAGCGTATAAATCTGTTCAACGATACTGCAGTTATATATTAGGATATCTGCATCCTTTGCTGTTTTGTAAAACTCTTCCATGCTCATGTTTATCGTGCTAAGTTTGCTGTCTTCACCTGTCCCTAAGTCAGAGAAAGCATATTCGCCCCCTGCAATCTTTATCATCTCTGGGACATATCCATTTGACTTATATGTTACGACATTTCCTCTAGTGTTCACATAAAAGAATATTACCTTCTTGCCAGTTGATTTTGTATCCTTGAGTTTTTCTATTTTTTCTGCCTGCTCATCAAAGATCTTGTTAGCAAGCTCCTCCTTGTCCAAAAGCACGCCAAAGAACTTAATCCACTCCGTTCTTCCAAGCGGATGCGACTCATAGCTTGACTTTTCTATCATGGTCTTGATTCCGAGCTCAATAAGTTTTTCTTTTACCTCAGGATTATGAAGAATCATAGTGTTTTGGATAGCAAGCTCACACTTTCCATTAATCAAAGTCTCATAGTCAGGCGCATTATACTTACCTGCATTAATCCACTTCTTCTCTTCAATTGCCTTTCTAGCGTTTTCTATGTACCAGTGGTCGGTACCTACGAACTTAATGTTATCTAGTGAATCGAGCGAATCAAATAGCGCCATAACCGCAGTAGAAACAAGATATATATTCTTAAGTGGCTGTTTTACAACTATGATGTCCTTATCTAGATTCTTTGGAGCTTCTTTGCCCTTAGGCACAACGAGAAGCTTATCCCCATCGACAATCTCAAGATAGGCATAACCACCTTCGTACTTATATATAGAAAATTGGTTAGCGTATTTAAGTTTAACCTTTTCCTTAAACTTTAGTCCTTCAAAAGCAGGCGCGCCGCTTTCATTTGATCCACTAGAACCTAGGTCTGCAAATATCAGAACCATAAAGCCTATTGCTATCGCAATAGCTAGTCCAACCACGCCTATTAAAATAGCTTTGTTTTTCTTTGCCATATTATTTTTTCTTTCCTATCTTAAGTATCATTAATATACCTACTCCTGCTACTCCTAGTGAAACAACGAGGCCTCCGATGTATAAAGGTAGCTTACTATTCTTTGGCTCCGAAGCCTTTGCAGAAGTCTGTTTCTTATCATCAGCTTTCTTTGCTGCTTTCTTATCAGCCTTCTTTGACTTATCGCTTGCTTTGGAGTTCTTATCGTCCTTAGAATCTTCCTTAGCCTTATCATCCTTCTTATCGTCATTCTTCTCGGATGCCTTTGCATCTCCACTAGCACTATTTGATGCTGCACTATTATCACCAGTGCTTCCTCCACCTACCGTTGGAATTGCAGAGTCATCAAAGTATAATGTATAGTTTAGAGTATGTGGGGTTGACATTGCCGTTGTTTCCATTGTTACATTGACACTTCCGAGGCTTGGAAGTGGTGCACTGTTAAATATCTGTGCATGTGCCCCATATTGCTGAGGATAAACCGTTCCAGCCGTTGTTGTAAAGTATGAGTACTGGGGAATCCCGTCATCTGAAACTCTTTTAAACACTATTGTTGCATAAATCTGACCCCCAGATATTGTCACAGAACACGGCGAAACTATAGCATTATGTGACATTCTTCCTTCGCTCAAACTTACTGGAACGCTGTATGTTCCATCCTGATATGTCGCCGCAAGCGACGGAATCGCGCTAGCCATTACGAAAACAGCTAATACCGCTGTAACGGCTAGTCTTCTAAATACCTTTTTAAAATCTCTCACCTATTTTCTCCTTTTCTTAAATCGAGCATCGCATATATTATTGCCCTAAATTAAAATAACGGTGCTTCGACCGTTATCTGATAAGTGTTTCTTCTCAATTGCATCCAAATATCATGTGGCGCAATATCAAAACCTTACTGTCGAAGCTTTGAATATCTAAATGCAAAACATCTGGTATCCTGACTAAGGTTCGTCCTCAAATGCGCCTTCCCATCTAATCATCCTACCTATCAGCAAGCCTTAAATAGTGGCATCTTGCATTCTCGTCCCCCATACAGTAGCGCAGACTGCTACGGATTCTCACCGTATTCCCAGAAGTTCTGTTTTGCTGCACATATTCACAAATATATTATACTTGGAGCACAAAATTTACGCAAGAGAAATCCTAAAGCAAAAGTGGTGCTCGGAAAATCCCCAAGCACCACTTTTTTATCCACATGTATTTAAGTTTATATATTACCAAGTTCTCTTAGGAAGACCAAGAATTTCTCTTGCTTCGTCTGGTGTAGCAATCTCTCTTCCGAGTAGCTTTGCTAGTTTAACAGCCTTCTCTACCATCTCACCATTGCTCTTTGCTAGAACACCCTTCTCTAGGTATAGGTTGTCCTCAAAGCCTACTCTTACGTGTCCACCCATTGAGATTGTAGCTGCTGCGATGTGCCATGCATTCTTACCAAGACCTGTAGCTGTCCATGTTGAACCTGCAGGAATTGATGTTGCCATGTATACTAGGTCTCTAACTGATGCCTCCATCTGAACACCTAAAACGAAGTCCCAGTGAAGCGGATGAACGAGAAGTCCCTTACGATCAGCAACTCTTAGAGCTAGGTCGATCATACCCTTATCGAATACCTCAAGCTCAGGCTTGATTCCTCTCTCCTTAAGGATCTTAGCGAAGTTCTCGATTGTTGTGTTTGTATTTGTGAAAACCTCATCTCCACCGAAGTTAACAGTACCACAGTCTAGTGTAGCCATCTCTGGTGTAGGAACGATCTCTGTTGACTGAAGTCTCTCAAGGTCTGTCATTCCAACTGCACCACCTGTTGAAGGCTGAATGATTGCATCTGGACACTCCTTACGGATAGCGTCTACACATACCTGGAATCTCTCCTTGCTCTGTGTAGGTGTACCATCATCTTCTCTAACGTGAAGGTGAATTAAAGCAGCTCCTGCATCGTAAGCTGACTTAGCCTCTCTAACGATTTCCTCTACAGTGTAAGGAACCGCTGGATTCTGTTCTTTAGTAACCTCTGCACCGCAGATACAAGCGCTGATAATTAGTTTTTCCATTTCTCTCTCCTTAAATCTACCGAATTAAACCTGATATCATAAAAGTGATTCGATTTTGGTTCACTTGTTTTTATAGATTCATTATAACATCAAATGTCTCTATGTTCAAGAGTTACTCTATAACCTTTTGCCCTTAGTTCCTTTGCAACCTCATCTGCTGTAGCCACAGATCTATGTTGTCCTCCAGTGCATCCAAAGGCTATATTTAGGTGGTATTTACCCTCTTTGATGTATGCTGGAATAAGCATTTCTAACATCTCTAGTTCAGCCTTAATAAAGTCCTGAGTAATCTTCTGTCTGAGAACATATGAGGATACCTTCTTATTGTTACCCGTGAGTCTCTTTAGACTCGGTAGATAATAGGGGTTAGGAATAAATCTCATATCTAGCACTAGGTCAGCTTCGATAGGAATACCCCTCTTATATCCGAATGATTTTATATTTATCAAAAATGACGACTTGCCGCTTCCCTCTTCAAAGATTTTGCTAATCTCCTGCTTAAGTTCAGCAACCTTTAGGTTTGTAGTATCTATGATGTAGTCTGAAAGGTCTCTGATCTCTTTGAGCTCTTCTCTTTCTGCTGCGATGACCTCCTTTGTTGTACTTCCCGTTGCTAGAGGGTGGGCCCTTCTTGTCTCATTAAAGCGCTTTATCAAAGTTCTCTCCGACGCCTCGATAAATAGGATTCTGCAGTCGATATTCTCATCGGACTTTAGGAGATTTATATACTCCTTCATGTCAGAAAAATAAGCACCGCCACGCGCATCGAAAACAAAAGCCGCTTTTTCAATCTGTTTCTTAGACGACTTCGTAAGCTCGATAAAGTTCGCAATCAAAGCAGGAGGCATATTGTCAACACAATAGAATCCCCTGTCTTCAAACCAGTCCATAGCATTGGTCTTTCCTGCTCCAGAAAGGCCAGTTACAACTACAACCTTCATTTTTTCCATTTAAACAACCTCTTAAATATGCTCTATATTTACAATTCTATCAAAATCAAGTCCAGCGATATAGGCTCTGCCAAGCCCGCCCTCATATAGCCCCACATTCTCAGGTCTATGAGCGTCGCTGCTGATAACGAAGCTTACATCGTACTTTGATGCTGTCTTAATTCCCTCGTAGTCTAGGAAGGGGTGCTTCATATTTATCTCAAGCCATGTTCCCTTGTCCTCACATGCCCTTGCAATCTCGGCAATGTCGAACCTTCCCTTGTCTCCAGGATGTGTGAATATCTTCAGGTCGTTTTCATATATGCACTTAACACACATATCCGTGTTCTTTACAAGCATCTTCTTACCCCAGCTTTCTGGGTAAGCATGCCTAAAATCTAGCCAGTTTCCAACGCAGTAGCCATGTAAAACACCGTAGTGATAGCCTGCGTGCAGAAAGTCGAGGTACTTTAGATCCTCAGCATTTACATCTACATGATTTCCACAGTTTAAAACATTTGCCTCCACACTAAGGTAGAGGTCAATCTCAGGATATACTTCCTTGAGTCTATCTATCTCAGCCCTCATCACAGGGATTGCAGACCTCTTCACTCCGTAGGTCAGATGTCCTGGCCCGTGGTCGGAAATCGCAAGTGCCTTTAACCCCTTTGATATTGCAACCTTGACATTGTCCTCAATGGAGCCCTTTCCGTGCGAGAATGTCGTGTGCGTATGATAATCAAAGGTCATGCGATACTGCGATACCTTATTTTCTAAATCACTTAAACTATAAGCCAATTATCCTCACCTCCGGTTCGAGTTTTACACCGAACTTATCAAAGACAGTATTTTGAACTAGGTGCATTAGATCTACTATATCATCTGCCCTTGCTCCACCTGTGTTAATCATAAATCCGCAGTGCTTGCTTGAAATCTGAGCGCCACCTACACTTACGCCCTTAAGGCCAGCATCCTCTATCAGCTTTGCCGCAAAGTAGCCATCAGGCCTTTTGAAGAAGCTTCCAGCACTTGGAAATTCTAGCGGTTGTTTGGAGGTTCTCTTCTTTGTTAGCTCAGCTAGCTTTTCCTCAATCTCAGCCTTATCGCCTCTTGGAAGTTTTAGGGTTGCCGAAACGACAAGTTCCTTTGTTTCCTGAAGCCTGCTGTGTCTATATGTTAGCTCTAATTCCTCTGCAGGTACAGTCTTTAGCTCCCATTTGCCCTCAGAGTTAGGGGAAAGAAGTTCTACGGATTCAAGCACATCTACGATTTCTCCGCCATAGGCTCCAGCATTCATGAAAACTGCACCGCCTATACTTCCTGGGATCCCTGATGCAAATTCAAAACCAGCAAGGCTCTCTGCGAGCGCCTTCTTGGCAATCTTTGATAAAAGACTTGCCGCCATGCACTTTAGACGAGGCCCATCCTCCTCTTCGATGAGTTCTACATCATCAAAGCCCTTTCCAAGAGTAACCACAGTGCCATCGTACCCACTATCTAAAAACAGAGTGTTGCTTCCGTTTCCAAGAAAGAGATAGTTTTCCTTTGATTCTGTAATCTCATTCATAATATCTTTGAGTTCAGAAACCGTCTCACAGATTACAAGTCTCTTTGCACTGCCACCACATCTGAAGCTTGTATACTTTGACATAGGCGCGTTGTTCAATATTTCCATTAACGGAGTTCCTCCTTGTCGATTTTATATTTATTGAGATCCTCATAGCTATCAGTTCTAAATTCAAGTCCCTTTGCTTCAAGTCTCTTGTTTATGCTGCGCGAGAAATAGTAGTAGATAATTGCAAACACTGGAACTCCAAGAACCATACCAATGAATCCAAAGAGTCCGCCACCGATTACGATGGAGAAAAGCACCCAAAAGCTTGCAATGCCTGTAGTGTTTCCTAGTATTGCAGGTCCTATGATATTTCCGTCAACCTGCTGAAGAACGAAGATTAAAACCAGGAAGTACAGCGCATGGATAGGGCTCACGAGCAGAATTATTATTGCCGCCGGAATCGCTCCGATAAAAGGTCCAAAGAAAGGAATTACATTAGTTATTCCTATAATGGCACTTATTAAAATCGGATATGGGAAGCCAAAGATTTTCATAAGTATAAAGCAAATGATTCCGATGATTATAGAATCGATTATCTTACCGTTGATAAATCCACCAAAGGTCCTGTTTGTAAACTTCGCAAAATCAAATACAGCCTCTGCCTTTTCCTTAGGAAGCGTTGCTAGAATTACCTTTTTGAACTGTCCTTGGAAGCGTTCCTTGCTATTTAACATATACACACATGCCATGACTCCAATCATAACATTCATCATTGTTTTCAGAGTCAAAATCACCTGTGTAGAGACCTGACCAACAAGCGTGCCCATGCCAGGAAGTAGCTTGGTCTGAGCAAGCTCTATCAAATTAGTCTGGACCTGAGCATAGATTTCGCTCATCTTCATAGCTAGCCTTTTGTTATCCATCTTGCTTGTGATGTCATTAAACAAAGCGCTTAGCTGTGTCAATCTCTGAGGAAGGCTCTTCAAAATACCCGTAAGACTCTCTATAACTTGCGGAACTATCAAAGCAATCAGCCCTGCAACAGCGCCAATTAGGCAAACCACAGCAACAACTGAAGCTACTAACTTGCAGAAAGAAAAGAGCCTCTGCTTATTCTTAAAATATTTTCCAAGTAGCTTATATAGCCCCCTAACCGTCGCATTATATATCGGACTAAGTAGATATGCCATTACAAAACCATAGATAAATGGTGAGATTATGGTCTTTATCGTGCCAACACCCTCGCTAAAGGACTCGTAGTTTCCCACGATTTGATTGAAAATAATCAAAAGCGCCCCGACGATAAAAATCATAAACATCAGCCTTGCATGTTTGTTTTCGAGTAGTCTTTTCACCCTAAACTCCTTCTTCTTAATCAATTAATCACTTATATCCATCAAATCAAATAGCCACAAAATCAAGCTAAGCATCAAGTTCTTAAAATCCGTCGCTATAGTTAAGCATATCCCTAAGCTTGCCGCTTTTTTTCGCCTCGCTCCTCGCCCCGCAAACAGTTCCGTAAAGAACAATATTCGCATAGAGCTTATCACCCTCTGTCGTAATCACAGCGCAGGAATTTTCACTTCCGCCCCTAGGCTCACTTAGGCTACCAGGATTTACAATCAAAACACCATCGTGCTCCATGCACAGCGGCTTATGCGTATGCCCAAAACAAATAGCACTGCAATCGTAGTCCTTCGCCGCTTCGACTATGTCGCTAAGCCCATAGTTCACTCCATAGTCATGGCCGTGGGTCACAAAAATATCCCCAGCCTCGGTTTCAACAATCGTAAAGTCCACGCCCATATGCATGTCGCAATTGCCGCTTACTGCTACGACCTCAATATCAGAAAATCTATCTGCTAGTTTTTCTGCATCCCTCTTATTGTCTCCGCAGTGAATTATCATGTCTATCCCCTTGATACTATTCACCAGATTGATAGCCCTTTTGATATCGCCATGTGTATCGCTAATAACAAGTATTTTCATAAATCTATTTGCCCTGATTGTAGTAGCTTCTCATCTCAGCTTCTGGAACCATGCTTCCGCCTGTAGCCCAAAGGATGTGAGTTGCGTTCTTCATCTTTGATTTCAGATTCTTATCGCTAAGTCTTTCTAGATTCTCAGTCACGTGCATAGGGCCTGTGAAGGAAGCGCATGCAGAAGGCTCGATAAATATGCCCTCAGAGTCAGCAAGCTTTGTTAGGAATGGATAAAGCTTATCATCTTCTATTGTAAAGCACGCTTCTAGCAAGGTTGACATTATATCTCCAACTAGTCTAGATGCTCTACCTACAGCAAGTCCATCGGCAGCCGTTTTTCCATCCAAGCCTATATCTGAGCAAGCTATGCCATCGTTCAGTCCCGTAGCAAGACCTAGAGTCATACAAGGTGCATGAGTAGGCTCTGCAAAGAGAACATGCATGTTCTTTCCATAGATTTCCTTAAGTCCAAAGGTAACTCCGCCAGGTGCACCACCAACTCCGCAAGGTATGTAAACAAAGACTGGATGCTCATCATCACAAACTATTCCTGCATCCTCAAACTGCTTTACGATTCTCTTTGCTGCAACAGAATATCCCATGAATAGATCAAGCGAGCCCTCATCGTCAACGAAGTGGCACTTGTCGTCACCTGCTGCAATCTTACGACCCTCTGCAACAGCCTTCTGGTAGTCATCCTCATATTCAACAACCGTAACTCCCTTAGACCTTAAAAGAGCCTTCTTCCACTCTCTCGCATCAGCTGACATATGAACAGTCACCTTAAAACCAAGCTTAGCGCTGATTATTCCTATCGAAAGCCCTAAGTTACCAGTTGAACCCACTGCAACGCTGTAATCAGAAAATAGCTTCATGCACTCATCGCTCATAAGCTTTGAGTAGTCATCATCTTCCTTTAGGAGTCCGTGCTCCATAGCTACCTTCTCGGCGAACTTTAGAACCTCGTATATGCCTCCTCTGGCTTTGATAGAGCCAGAAACAGGTAGGTGCGAGTCCATCTTGAGGAATAGTCTTCCCTCAAAATCACAGCCTGTCATCTTCTCGAGTTCCTTCTTCATCTCAGGTATCTCTCTGAGTGGTGACTCGATTATTCCCTTTGATTTTTCGGTCTCTGGAAAAGCGGCCTGTATGTACGCAGCAAAGCGAGCTAATCTCGCCTCTGCATCTTCGATATCGCTCATTCCAAACTCGAGCTTTCTATCCTCGTCAGCTCTCTCATTTAACCAGAAAACTTCCTTAGCATCTGCCATATCTGCAACTACCGGATACAATACCTTTAGCTTTGTAATATCCATATTTCCACCTCGAAAAATTTTATAAAAAAGTTCCATTAATTATCGTGCATTACTACGCTTTGATTATACCATTTATTATATTCTTTTGATACACAGTTTCTGTTTAATTAACATATAATATGTGATATACTTTAGTAATGTTATAGCCAGTGAAAAATACGGAGGATTTAGATGACTTTCAAATCTGATATTGAGATTGCTCAAGCATGTGAAATGCAGAAGATAACCGAGATAGCAAAGCTTGCCGGAATCAACGAGGAATATCTAGAGCTATATGGTAATTACAAAGCAAAGATAAACTATAAATTGCTCAAGGACGCTGACCAAAAACAGGGTAAGCTAGTTCTTGTTACAGCTATAAATCCTACACCAGCGGGTGAAGGAAAAACCACAACTACAGTCGGTCTTGCAGACGCTCTTCGCAAGCTAGGCAAGAACTCAATGATGGCTATCAGAGAGCCTTCCCTAGGACCTGTTTTCGGAGTCAAGGGTGGTGCCGCAGGTGGCGGATATGCTCAGATAGTACCTATGGAGGACATCAACCTACATTTTACTGGTGATTTCCACGCTATTGGTGCAGCTAATAACCTGCTTGCAGCTATGCTTGATAACCACATCCAGCAGGGCAACGAGCTAAACATAGATCCACGCCGTATCACATGGCGCAGAGCCGTAGACATGAACGATCGTCAGCTCAGAAACATCGTAATTGGACTAGGTGGCAAGGCTAACGGAACACCTAGAGAAGATGGCTTTGATATAACAGTTGCAAGTGAGATAATGGCAGTTCTTTGCCTATCAAGCGATATCGAAGACCTAAAGAATAGACTCGCAAGAATAATCGTTGGATATTCATACGACAACAAGCCAGTAACTGCAGGCGACCTCAATGCTCAGGGCGCAATGTCTGCACTCCTAAAGGATGCACTCAAGCCTAACCTTGTTCAATCACTCGAGGGCACACCAGCCTTTGTTCACTGCGGACCATTTGCTAACATTGCTCACGGCTGCAACTCTATCACAGCTACTCGCATGGCGCTTGCTCTCAGCGATTACACAGTTACCGAGGCAGGCTTTGGTGCAGACCTAGGTGCAGAGAAGTTCCTAGATATCAAATGCCGTATAGCAGGCCTAAAGCCAGATGCAGTTGTAATCGTAGCTACCGTAAGAGCGCTTAAGTTCAACGGTGGAGTTCCAAAGAATCAGCTTAACAACGAGAACCTAGAAGCTCTAGAGAAAGGACTTCCTAACCTTCTACAGCACGTATCAAACATCACTGGCGTTTACAAGCTTCCTGCAGTAGTTGCAATAAATGCTTTCCCTACAGACACAGAAGCTGAGCTAAACCTCATCAGAACAAAGTGTGAAGAGCTAGGCGTAAACGTTGCCCTTAGCGAAGTTTGGGCAAAGGGTGGCGCTGGCGGAAGAGAGCTAGCTGAAGAAGTAATCAAGCTCTGTGAAAAGCCAAACGAATTCCAATTTGCTTACGATGACTCACTCTCAATCAAAGAAAAGATCGAAGCAATAGCTAAGAAGATATATCACGCTGATTCAGTGAACTTTGTCGAGAAGGCACCTAAGCAGCTTGAGGAACTTGAGGCTCTTGGCTTCGGAAATCTTCCTGTCTGCATGGCAAAGACACAGTATTCCTTCTCAGATAATCCAGATTTGCTCGGAGCACCTAAGAACTTCAGTATCTCTGTCAGAAATCTCAAGGTTTCTGCCGGCGCAGGATTTATCGTTGCCCTTACAGGAGATATCATGACCATGCCGGGACTTCCAAAGAGACCAGCAGCTGAGAGAATCGATATCGATAACGATGGCAAGATCACTGGACTATTCTAGTTTTCAGAGATGATTTTCAAAGCTTAGCAGTTTCAGTATATGCTATCTGAAGAAGCTCTGCCTTCTCAGATTTAGGGGTATAATAATGACAAAATCACATAACATAGAAGAATTTCTAGAAGTTTTATCTTCATCAAGTCCGACTCCAGGTGGCGGGGGTGCCAGCGCTCTAGTAGGCGCAATTGGTGTTTCACTAGGTCACATGGTTGGAGCCCTAACCAGTGGTAAGAAAAAATACGAACATGTTCAAGGCGAGATAGACCTCTTGCTTAAGCATGCAGATGATTTAAGTAAAAGTCTTACGGACTGCATCCAAAAGGACGCTGATGCCTTTGCTCCACTAGCAAGGTGCTATTCATTGCCAAAAGAGACACCTGGTAGAGATCAGATTATGGAGGGCTGCCTTCAGCAAGCTGCATCAGTTCCATTACGCATCATGCAATTAGCAGCTCAGGCTATAGAGATTCAGAGAGAGTTCGCAATTGTCGGAAGCCCACTTGTCATCTCAGATGCTGCAACAGGCGTCGCACTTTGCCGCGCCTCACTTATGGGTGCACTGGTTAATGTGAAGGTAAACACCAAGCTCATGAAGGATAGATGCTATGCAGATATGATTAATGCGGAGGCAGATGCCCTTGCTGAACAGTACTGCAAGCTTTCAGAGGAGATTTTCTATAACATATTGGAGAGATTTTAAATGACAGATATATTAAAGGGAGCACCCCTCGTTGATAAGCTCTGTTCTGAGCTAATCGCTAAGGTTAAGGAGCTATCAAAGCAAAACATCAAGCCTTGCCTTGCCATAGTTAGAGTTGGTGCAAAGCCTAATGACATAAGCTATGAAAACACAATTCTTAAGCGCTGTGAAAAGATTGGCGTAGTAGCAAAACAGGTAGTGCTTGCAGAGGACATCCCTGCAGAGGATTTTTACGCTGAACTAGAGAATTTAAACGCTGACTGCAATGTCCATGGCATACTGATGTTTAGACCTCTTCCATCACATATAGATGGTGAGAAGGCTCGCAATTTGATTGCGGCATCAAAGGATGTAGACGGATCAACCGATGCTTCTCTTGCAGGCATCTTCACTGATAGCGATGTAGGATTTCCGCCTTGCACCGCTTCTGCAGCAATGGAAATACTAGATTTCTATGGAGTTGAGCTAAGTGGCAGGAATGCAGTTGTACTAGGCCGCTCTCTAGTTATCGGAAAGCCTGTTGCAATGATGCTTCTCAGAAAGAATGCCAGCGTAACAATCTGCCACAGCAGAACCAAGAATATAGAGGAGCTTTCACGCTCAGCGGATATCCTTATCGCATGCACAGGCCAGCCAGAGAGTGTAGGACCTGAGTATGTTAATCCAAATCAGTGTATAATAGACGTAGGCGTCAGCTATAGTGAAGCTAAGCAAAAGCTTTGCGGAGATGTAGATTTTGATGCAGTCTCAGATAAGGTCGCTTCCATAACCCCAGTACCTGGTGGTGTTGGTGGCGTCACATCAACCATACTAGTTAAGCATGTTGTTGAAGCCGCAGCTAAACAAGCGTGCACTAGATAGAACAATAATTTGTACTAGTTTAATAAGTTTAATGTCAGAGTAGGATTTGGCGCGTTAAGTGTCGCAGGATGGGAGTTGTCTGCGAACGAAAGGAATTTATTCCTGCGGTGCCAATTCCGCATCCGCTGCCACTTTAGATTCTTCTTTTGTGGCATAGCCATGAAAGGAGTTTTTTTAATGAAAACAAACACAAAACAAATGACGCTGAATTCAGTTCTAGCCGCTATTTGCGCAACTCTAGCCTTCCTTGCAATCTCAACGCAGGGAATGAAGATCACCTTTGAGAGTTTCCCCGTTCTCATCGGCGCATTGTTATTCGGACCGCTAAGCGGAGTTGCCATCGGTACACTAGGTACCGTAATCTACCAGCTGCTCAAATTCGGCATCACATTCACAACACCACTTTGGATTCTACCATACACTCTCTACGGACTGTATGTGGGATTATATGCAAAGCGTCACGGCTTCAAGCTAAGCACTAAGCAAACATTCTTCATCATAATGTCAGGAGAGCTTCTGATTACAGTAATCAACACTATTTCACTCTATATAGATAGCCACATCTACGGCTACTACACTCCTGCTTTGATTTTAGGACTTCTGCTTCCTAGACTTGGACTCTGCGTTGCAAAGGGAATCGCATTCTCAGTAATCGCACCTCAGATAGTGAAGCCACTTCAGAAAATATCAAAGTAAGATTAGAGTAAAATGGAAAACACAAACAAAAGAATGAAGGCTGAGCAAATCCTCACCTACGATGATGCGTTAAACTACATCGAAAACTACACATGGAGCAAGACTCGCCTAGGTCTTTCGAGAACCTACGAGCTACTTGATGCGCTCGGAAACCCACAGGATTCACTTAAATTTGTCCACGTAGCCGGAAGCAACGGTAAAGGAAGTACCTGCGCAATGCTCTCATCGATACTGTCAAAGGCTGGATTTAAGACAGGTTTCTATCTGTCCCCTCACCTTTTCAGTTTCTGCGAGCGTTTTCAGATAAATGGAAGACAAATCGCTGAAGAGGATTTCATAGATATAACAAGGAAGGTTGCAGCCGCTGCGGACAGCCTAGACGACCATCCTAGTCAGTTTGAAATTTCGACCGCCATAGCCTTTCTCTACTTCAAGACTCAGGGCTGTGACATCGTCGTTCTCGAAGTTGGCATGGGGGGAAGCCTAGACAGCACCAATGTTATAAATGCTCCAGAAGTTGCCGTAATCTGTAACATCGGCCTAGACCACACAGATTTCCTCGGAAACACTCTTGCCGAAATAGCAGAAAACAAAGCAGGCATTATTAAGCCCGGTTGCGAGGTAGTTTGCTACGAAATGGCTAGCGAGGCGCTATCAGTCATAGAAAACAGATGCAAGGAGCTAAACACTCCTCTTCATATATCAAAGTTTGATAGCCTAAAGTATCTAAACCAAAGCCTGAAATCTCAATCCTTTAGCTACGATGGCATAGAATACTCAATATCCCTTCTCGGCGAGCACCAGTGCAAAAACGCCTCTGTCGCAATAGAGGTAATTAAAGCGCTCCGCTCAAGAGGATGGACAGTCTCTGACGAGTCCCTAAAGCAAGGCCTCCGCGACGCTAAATGGCCAGCAAGATTTGAGATACTGTCACTTGACCCTATATTCATTTTAGACGGAGGGCATAATCCACAGTGCGCCAGTTCCATTGCTAAGGCAATCTCAGACTATCTTCCTGAGCAGAAGCTTAAACTTGTGATTGGAATGCTTGCAGACAAAAACGTCAGCGAGGTCATAGATATAATTGCACCTAAGGTAAGCGAGTTCTACTGCCTTGCGCCAGATAGCGATAGAGCAATGGCAGCTGGCGAACTTGCAGGTTTGATTAGGTCAAAAGGATTAAACGCTAAGGCATACGCTTCAAGCGAAGATTGCCTATCTGAAGTTTTAGATACTGCAGGTGAACAGCCTGTAATGGCATTCGGATCACTATACCTTGCAGGAGAACTTAGAAAAAGCGCTGCAAAAGTACTTCAGAAAAAGCAAAGAAAAGAAGCTCTAGCTGCAAGAAACTCACTCAGCAGTGACTATATAGAGAAGGCATCTCATGCAATCTGCGAAAAGCTTATCTCTAGCGATGACTTTCAAAGCGCTAAGAAGATATTCGTTTACAAGGCTGTAGCTTGTGAGGTAAGGCTTGATGATTTGATAGAAAAAGCATTGTCCCTTGGTAAGGAGATATATTACCCACTCTGCAAAAGTAAGGGTGAAATGCTAGCCCTAAAACCAGGTCAAGATACAGTTTGGAAAGAGGGTTCTTTCGGAATATCAGAGCCTAGTGAAGACGGATCTAGCGAAGCTAAACCGAGCGAGCTAGACCTCATAATATGTCCGCTGGCTGGCTTTGATGAAGCTGGAAATCGCATAGGAATGGGCGGTGGATACTACGATAGATTTCTTGCGAAAGCTGGATTAGCAAAGGTCGTAGGAGTTGCCTTTGATTGCCAGAGGCTAGAGAGAATACTTGCTCAGCCACATGACATTGCGCTTCCAAAGATAATCACAGAAAAATAAACTTAGCCCTGCATCAAATGCAGGGCTTTTTCATCAAAAAGAGTGCATGAGAATCTCATACACTCTTACATTTTATTTTAGCTTAGGTCCTGCAGCTACAACCTCTGCATCCATCTTTTTGTACTTCTTGAAGTTTTCAACAAAGCTTGAAGCCAGCTTCTGACATCTCTCCTCATAAGCATTCTTATCTTCCCATGTATTTGCAGGAATTAGAAGCTCTGAAGGAACTCCTTCTATGCTCGTAGGAACTGATACACCAAAGGTCTCGTCTTTAACAAACTCAGACTTCTCTATCTCTCCTGTAAGAGCAGCTGTTACCATTGCTCTTGTATATGATAGCTTCATTCTCTTGCCAGTACCATTCCATCCTGTGTTTATTAGGTAAACATTAGCACCTGACTTTTCTACCTTTTCGGCTAGCATTCTAGCATAAACAGAAGGATCTAGCGGTAGGAACGGCTCTCCAAAACATGTTGAGAATGTTGGAACGGGCTCGATTATGCCGATTTCCGTACCAGCCACCTTTGATGTAAAGCCCGAAACGAAATAGTACATAGCCTGATTTCTATCTAGCTTAGAAATTGGAGGAAGTACTCCGTAAGCATCTGCTGTAAGGAAGATTACAGTCTTAGGCACGCTCTTAGATATTCCCGAAAGCTCTGCATTTGGTATATGCTCAATAGGATATCCAACTCTTGTGTTTACTGCTAGGGAATCATCAAAGAAGTCAAACTCTCTTGTCTCCTCGTCCATAACAACATTCTCCACCAAAGCGCCAGCCTTAATAGCGTTATAGATTTCCGGTTCGGTCTCTACAGAAAGATTGATGCACTTCGCGTAACATCCACCCTCAAAGTTGAATATTGAATCATCGGACCAGCCGTGCTCATCATCACCGATAAGCTTGCGATTAGGATCTGCTGAAAGCGTCGTCTTTCCTGTTCCTGAAAGACCAAAGAACACTGCGCTGTCATTATCTTTTCCGACATTTGCCGAGCAGTGCATTGGGAAAACATCCATCTTAGGAAGATCGTAGTTCATGATTGAGAAGACAGATTTCTTGATTTCTCCTGAGTAGTATGTTCCGCAGATTAAAACCTCATGCGATTCATAGTTTACTATGATAGCAGCTTCTGAGTTTGTTCCGTCAACCTCAGGGACGCACTTGAATCCAGGTGCTACATAGATTGTATAGTCCTGCTTAAAGCTCTCAAGTTGCTCAGCAGTAGGTCTCATCAAAAGTTGATGAATGAATAGGTTCTGTGAAGCAAGCTCATTTATGATTCTAAATGACTGTCTATATCTTTCGTCTCCACCTGCAAATCCATCAAAGATGAACACTTCTTTGTTCTGCAAGTATGCTACTATCTTAGCTTTTAGCGCATTGAATTTTGATTCCTCGATTGGGCGATTAACCTTTCCCCAAGCGATTTCATCGTGAACTGCTGGCGTGTCAACGATGAATTTGTCATTTGCACTTCTTCCTGTATATTTACCAGTTTTTACAACTAGTGCTCCCGTATTTGAGAGCTTACCCTCGCCTCTTCTCAAAGCATGCTCAGTGAGCTTGGCAGGTGATAGATTGCGATAAATTGCCTTTGTATTAATAATGCCGGATGTTTCCAGTCCGTAGGTTTCCATTTGTTTCCTCCTATATCCGAGTTAAGTATCTTAGTTAAAAACTTAGTGAATAACTTCCTGCTCCTTCAAAGACCACACTGGTCTCGTAGAAGCATTTTAGCGCTTTGATCAAATAATCTGTATCCTCACTGCCTGCCGTTTCGTATGGCGAATGCATCGCAAGCTGTGCCAGTCCTATGTCGACTGTATTTAATGATACCTGAGCGCTAGATATATTTCCGAGTGTCGAACCGCCCGCCATATCTGAGCGATTTGCAAACTCTTGGTAGGGAACCTCTGCCCTTTTACAAATCTGTTTGAACATAGCAGCTGAAACTGCGTCCGTCGTATATTTCTGGTTAGCACTGTGCTTTATCACTATGCCCTTATTCATCTCCGGTCTGTTTATAGGGTCAGCCTTTGATGAGGCATTTGGATGTACCGCATGCGCGTTGTCCGCTGAGACCATCATGCTAGAAGCCACAAGCTTTGCAATCTCCGAAACACTCTTTCCGAAAGCTTCACCTATCCTGCTTATAGTATCGCTTAGGAAGGTTGACCCTGCTCCCTGCTTGGTTTCACTTCCGACCTCCTCATTATCAAAGGCCGCCAGCATCGGGATAGAATCCTTGCTCTCCGCGGTTAAGATTGCCTGCAGAGCAGAGTAAACGCACTGCAGATCATCGATGTGCGGAGCTGAGAAGAATTCGTTCTTCGCTCCCCAGAAAGTCGGCTTCGTCCTGCTATACAGAAACAGATCACTTCCGACAATATTATCCTTACATACACCGGCAGAATCCGCTACTAGCTCCATGAACTCACCCTTTGATCCCATCTGAGAAAAAAGCGGTAACATATCATTTTGCACGTTGAACGCGATTCCGTCGTTTGCTTTACGGTTCATGTGGATTGCAAGATTTGGAATCATAAGGAGATCACGGTCGATGTTGACAAGCTTAGTGCTTAGTCTAACCTGGCCTCCTGCCTCGTCACATTCCTCACTAACAACAACTCTTCCAGCAACCGAAAGCGGTCTGTCAAACCACGGAGCCATTAGCATACCGCCATAGCCTTCCACATTAAGCTTGACATATAGCTCACCCTCTTCAAGCTCAGGTCTATCACCCTTAATCTTGAAACATGGTGAATCAGTGTGCGCTGAAGCAATCTGGAATCCCTTAAAATTATTTTTGGGCAGCCTAAAAGCCAGAACCGATGACTCGTTTCTGACTACAAAGTATTTGCCGTTATTTTTTAGATTCCACGAACTGCCCTCGCTGAGTTCCTCAAAGCCCTGCTCCTCCAGTATCGCACGCATATTTGCTACGACATGAAAGGGCGTAGGAGACTTTTCTAGGAAGCCCATAAGCGCCTTCGTTGAATTTTCGTACATTTCATCCTCCAAAATCTCTATCAATTGTACTAATACTATTATACGACATTACAAAGAGATTTTGTTAAATAAATGTTAATTATTTTGATCTATATATTTTGTTTTGTAATTAAATTCATCAAAACCATAAATTACTTGACTGCTACATAAAAACTTGCCGAGCTTAACCAAGCTATGCTTGGACTTAGGTTTCGACTTCCTAAATTCGGCACAGCTCAAGTATACCTAGCACTGGCGCGTTCTGCCCTAGCCTCATCCGTCGGATATTCGCAACAAAACTTAGCTTCGCTCCTCGACTAGCGCCATTCCTACCGTTCCTACGCTCGCCGTTATATTGCTCAAGAATAGCGCAATATCGTCGTCGCTAACCGGGTAGTCCAGTTCTTTCCAAAGAAAGATTGTTGCAAGCATTCCCTCCATAACAAAGGTCAGATATAAATCCATCCAAGGCATGCTCTTTTCGTTAGCCCCTGCATAGGCAATCAGGGTCGCCTTCTCCTGCTTTACAATCTTCTTAGTAAGTCTCGAATGCCCGTCAAAATACATCACAAGCTTAAACAGCTCTGGATTATACCTAAGCTGATTAATCAGATTCTCAAAGATAGGAAGTATAATCTTTGATAGTTCCTCCTGCTCTGCTGACATCTGATTCTTGCCCTCGTACTTTGCCATATCCACATGAGACTTTGCTATACAATCGACCAATAGTCCGTTGAGATCTTCTACTAAGTTATTTTCGATTTCGTCCATAACCTGGTAGATATCGGAATAGTGATTATAGAAGGTTTTTCTATTCACATCCGCTTCCTTCGTTAACTCGATAATAGTAATATCGGAAATGTTTTTCTTGTCCATAAGCGTCATAAGCGCATCCTGAATCGCTTTCTTGGTCTTCTTAACACGTCTATCGCTATGCTTTTTGTTGTCATTCATACTCGTCTCCTCTAATTCTGCATACTTTACACGTCTACGCCTATATTGGTCATTCAATTGTATATACTCATCATACTACTTATTTGTATAATAATCAACATCGTACAAATTTTCTTACACTTACTCCACATTATAATCAGAAAAGGGTGCTTATCTTTGACGGAAAATGCACGTTTTGAAAAATTAGATTGATATTTCTGTGAATAAGGATTAAGATGAAGTTAAGATAGGTAAAGCTATGCTTACCACCTTTATGCATATAGATTGAGATATTTCTTTGTGAATGAGAGGTACTATTATGAAATATAATTTAGTAACAAAAAAGAATATCGCTATTGCAGTTTTTATAATTCTAGTAATATTTGCTACTGTTTGTTTTGATTATTTTCGCACTCTAAATGCAAATAATCAGCAGCTGACCAAAATGCTACAAGCAGTCGAGGAAAATCCTGTAAGTTCTGAGATCAAGGACAAGGATGGCAATAACATCACAGAAGATTTCCTAAAGAGATATAAGGAAGACTTCAAAAAAAGAGACTACAGCAAGGCCATCAAAGAAATCCGCGAGAAACAATATTCTGTTGCAGCCAGCTATAGGATTATATCTTAAAATTTGCCTAAAATTTAACTGTATACAAATTTCCTATTTTACAACTTGCCCATTTTGATATATTATTTTAGTAGCTAGTAAAAAATTTAACAAAGCGTTTTATATCTAAAGGAGAATAATATGGAAAAAGTAGTGGGAACGGTTGTAAGAGGATTGCGTGCGCCAATTTTTAAAGCAGGCGACGATCTTGTCCAGATGATCCCCGATTTATTAGATAGATTTTTTGAACAAGAGAACATAGAGATTGGCAAAAAGGACGTCGTTGCTATCACTGAGAGCGTTGTCGCTCGTACACAGGGTAACTACGTTACAATAGACCAGGTCGCTAAGGATCTTAACCCTGACTTTGCTGGTAAGGAACTTGGAGTAATCCTTCCTATCCTAAGCAGAAACCGCTTTGCTATAGTTCTAAGAGCCATTGCAAGCGCAGATGTAGAGAAGGTAATTCTTCAGCTTTCACTTCCATCAGACGAGGTTGGAAACCACTTAATTACACTAGACCAGCTCGACAACGCAGGTATCAACCCTTGGAGAGAGACTATCTCAGAGGCTAAGTATCGCGAGCTATTCGGATACCAGAAGCACGAGTTCACAGGTATCGACTATGTTGCATATTACAAGGAGCTCGTAGAGGACTGCGGCAAAAAGTGCGAAATCATATTCTCAAACGATCCACTAGCAATCCTAGCTCACACCAAATACGTTATCAACTGCGACATCCACACAAGAAAGCGCACCAAGAACCTTCTTCTAAAGAATGGTGCTGAATGTGTACGCAGTCTCGACGATATCATGAATGCGCCAATAGACGGCTCAGGCTATAACGAAAAGTACGGCCTTCTCGGTTCAAACAAGTCAACTGAAGACCAGATCAAGCTCTTCCCTCGCGAATGTTCTCCTCTAGTTGAGGCAATCCAGGCTGAAGTCAAGAAGCGCACAGGCAAAACCATCGAGGTTATGGTTTACGGAGACGGAGCTTTCAAGGATCCTGTCGGAAAGATTTGGGAACTTGCTGACCCAGTCGTATCACCTGGCTACACAAGCGGACTTGAGGGAACACCAAACGAGCTAAAGCTCAAATACCTCGCAGACAATGATTTCAAGGATTTGCGTGGCGACGAGCTCAAGGAAGCTATCAAAGAAGCTATTAAGTCCAAGTCAGACAACCTAGTAGGCCAGATGGCAACTCAGGGTACAACCCCAAGACAGCTAACAGACCTTCTCGGAAGCCTCTGCGATCTGACATCAGGCTCAGGCGACAAGGGAACTCCAGTAGTCTACATCCAGGGCTACTTCGACAACTATACAAACTAATATTTGACTGGTACGCCATATCTAAGCTATTGTTAGCTCGTGACGTCACCAGCTCTCCTTAAAAGACATTTAGGGCGACCCGGTAAGCTTAGCATCTATATCGCTAGCAGGCTACTGGGTCGCTTTTTATTTTTCTTTCTTATAGTTTTTATCTTGAACTCACCCTATCAACCCTGGACACCCTGATTAAGAGTCAGGTGCACCGCTACTTGCCAAGCTTCTAAAGATTCTGCTTTACAAAGCCCCCAATTTTTAATATAATACTTTAGGTAAGCATTATTACTTACATGCGCCATTAGCTCAATTGGATAGAGTGCCTGACTACGAATCAGTAGGTTGGGGGTTCGAGCCCCTCATGGCGCACCATAAGATAAAAACCTTGAAAACACTGTGTTTTACAGTCATTCAAGGTTTTTTCTTTGCTGAAAAGCAGCTTTGTTTTCTTTAGTAATCGCAAATAGTTTATAGTATATTTTTTAATAAAGCATATTCCCCTACACTCGTTCATACTGCTTTCCGCATAGGCTTAAGGCCAAATTCACAAACATCTCTATCCCTACCGATATTGAATCTTCATTAATATTAAGTGTAGCATCATGAAGAGTTCCTGTAGGAATGTCATCCTGTGCACATCCGAGCATAAAAATTGATCCAGGTATTTCTTCTTGATAATATGCAAAGTCTTCTGATCCCATATGCGGTCTTTTGATCTTTATACAACATTCTTTTGACTCTAATATTGATTCCGCCACATCAATCACTTTTTCGGTAAGTATTGTATCGTTGTTTACTGATGGAAATCCTGTTATGAATTCAATTGCTCCGTTACCTCCCATAGCCTCTGCTGTCCCAACAACAATTTGTTTCATTTTATTCTTTATAATTTCTTTACTTGACTTATCTATACATCGAATCATACCCCTCATTTCCACATAGTCTGGAATTATATTTACAGCTTCGCCTCCATTTATTTGACATATTGAAAATGTTGCAACATCAAATGGATCAATCCCATTGCTTAAAACCGACTGTAGACCACTGATTACTTGTGCTGCAATAATAATCGCATTTACCCCACAATGTGGTTCTGATGAATGAGCTCCCTTTCCTCTTATTCTTATTTCAAATTCGTCATCTGTTGCAGAGAGTGGTCCGCTTTTCGTTCCAATGGTTCCGCACGCAAGTTCGGGCATCATATGAAGAGCAAATATTGCTTCTACATTTGGATTTTCCAACGCACCATCATTGATAATACATTTTGCACCTCCATTAGCCTCCTCACCTGGCTGAAATATAAATTTTATAGTGCCTTTAAACGAATCTTTCATCTGTGATATCATAAATGCCGTACCCAACAAAATAGCCATATGGCAATCATGTCCACACGCGTGCATAACCCCGTGATTCTTAGACTCAAATTCCAGCCCTGTATCTTCCAAAATTGGTAAAGCATCCATATCTGCTCTGAATGCAATATTAGGGCCACCTATTCCCGAGTCAAAAGTAGCTATAACTCCTGTTCCTCCTACGTTATTCTTTACTTCAAATCCCATTTTATTAAGTTTTTCAGATATAAATTTAGAAGTTTCAAATTCCTCGAAGCTTAATTCTGGGAATTCATGAAAATGCCTTCTCCACGAAATCACTTCGTCGAGGTTTGCTTTAACCATTGGTTTTATCTGATTTATATACATCTTTCTAACCTTCTTCTATTTAGTTTAACTGCTCTAACCTCTCAATTAACTCCTGGGTTTTCTCACAATTCGCATATATGTATTTAATACTTTGCAACGCTTTGTCGTGTCTTTCTTGACTCATAGCTGCCATAGCATCTTCAATCATATCCACCTTATATCCAAGGTCTGCCAAATCTCTTACCGATGTGCTTACGCATTGATCTGTATAGAATCCTGTAACTACTACATTTTTTATTCCTAAATTTCTAAGAATCCTGTCTATTGGTGTCCCTACGACTATTCCTGAACATGTCTTATTAAGTACAATCTCATTCTCTAACGGCATTGCTTCATCACAAAATTCCGACGCGGTACATCCCGGAGGATAATACATTCCGGCAGAACTATGTAATACGCCGGTATCTTTTGCATCGCTAAGTAACGATTGAATTCTAATGTGTATAGGTCTTATTCCGACCTTACGACAGTTTTTAAGAATTTTATTGATATTTTCCAGTGCAACTTTTGTATTTGACTCTAATTGTTCTAAAATAGGCATTAAAGGTTCAACCTCTATTCCCATTGATTCAAATCCAGCAATAAAGTATTCCTTAGTTATACATTTCTGTGCATCTATTATTATAAGAGCAGTTTCCTCCGGTGATAACATAACTGGATTCTTATACACTAGATCTGATAATTGTCCATAATATGATTCCACAAATTCATTTAAAGCATTATTTTTATCCATTTTTTCTCTCCTTATTATATAAATAGCTTTATATTAACATATAAAGATATATAGCAAAATTCATGCCACATAAGATATAGAATCCAAAACCACTATTTTATATTACAGTACAATTATTTACGCAATTTACTGCTGCAATTAATTGCATTAGCGCAATTTATTGCATATCACAGTCCTAACTTTCTACACTTATAGTACAATGTTCTTATAGGTATACCTAATATATTTGCAGCCTTATTTTTATCTCCCCCACATTTGTCAATCGCTTCGCGAATACAAAAGCTCTCAAACATATTTATAGCAGTATTCAAATTGTCCGGAATATCCATGTGATACATAATTCGCGACGGCTCTGTTTTAACATTCATCCCTTTTAAGGCAAATTCTATATCCGAGCGTGACAAAACATCATTATCTTCTCTTGAGTTTATCAGAGCCCTCGAAATTACATTCTCTAGTTCTCTTACATTCCCAGGCCAATCTTCCTCATACAGTAGTTCTAATGCATCTTCATCAATTCTACTTACATGCCTCTCGTAAAACTCATTGTATTTTTCTATTATATGCATAACAATAATACCGATATCTGTCTTCCTCTCCCTTAGAGGTGGTATTACAATAGGAAAAACATTTAATCTATAGTATAAATCCTCACGAAATTCTCCATTTCTAATCATTTTTTCAAGAGGTTTATTAGTTGCGCAAATTATCCTAACATCAACAAATTCAGGTTCCGTCGCACCTATAGGCATAATCTCTTTTTCTTGTAAAACTCTTAGGAGTTTGACTTGCATTTTTAGGGATATGTCACCAATCTCATCTAGAAAAAGTGTTCCTCCATCAGCTTCTTTAAACAATCCCACTTTTCCTCCACGTCTTGAACCTGTAAAAGAACCATCTTTATATCCAAATAGTTCACTTTCTAAAAGTTCCTCAGGAATCGAATTGCAATTTATTTTGAGAAATTTCTCAGTTCGTCGTTTACTTGCTCCATGAATTGCGTTTGCAAACAATTCTTTACCTGTACCGCTTTCCCCTCGTAACATTATAGTAGCTGGTGTTGTAGCCGCAATTTTCGCCGTTTGTACTACTTTAAGCAACTCAACATCTCGTCCTATTATATCTGCAAATGTATATCTTCTCTCCACTTTTCTTAGTTTTTTATTTAGCCTTGAAATTTCCATTTTGAGTCGAGTAATTTCTGACATATCATGATAAACAGATATACCACCAACTTTTACATCATCTAAGTAAATGTCGTTTTCATCTACTACAAATTCCCTGCTGCCCCTTTTACGCATATCATTAAAGGAACTGTTAGCATATACTCTATCACCGTTTAAATCTTTAATTTCAATAGCATACTTTAATGCATCCGTTATAGGGATTGTAGCTTTGATTAGATTCGTCAAATTGTCGTTTTTCATCAGAATACCTCTTTTGCAATTTATTGCATTTTCAGCTCAACTATATCGCTATTTCTTACAATCGTCAATATATTCATATCACTAAGATATGATAATAATGAATCAACTCAAAGAAAAAAATGGATACTAGCGTTAATCAACACTTAGTATCCATATGTTATTTTGGCGCTCTAAAATATTGGGTTGGGGTTGGTACTCTCTAAATTATCGGGTTGGTAAAAACAGACCGTTTTTTCTTTGAGGTTGGTGGACTCTAAAATATCGGGTTGGTAAAAAAAATAACCCTTCGCATATAATGTATTTAAGCACAATACTCTAATTACGAAGGGAGGAACTCTATGATTCCTAATACTGATTTTATCACAACTTTTCTCAATATCAGAGATTCTGATCTGGAATATTTCTTTGTTTCTACAGAAAATGGTAAAACTTACTACAATGTTCAGCTTAAAAGGAAGCTTTTTTCCTGTCCATATTGCCGTTGTGAAACTATCGGATATGGACACAGAATGAAAACAATCTATCACCCTGTTTTGAGAGATACTAACGGATATATCAAATATAATGCCAATCGATATCTCTGTAAAGGCTGTGGCAAGATTTCCATGGAACCTAATCCTTTTGCATTCTCTGAATTCAATTCATCATACTTGCTTCTTGATGAAGTTATGAAGAAATTAAAGAACCTTGGCTACACTCTAGAAATGATTTCCGAAGAACTGAATATTTCAACCACACAGATAAACAATTATCTTGATTCATATGTTGTTGTCCCTAATCTTCCTCTTCCTGAATCCGTTGGCATTGATGAACTTCATAGTCCTTCTCTTTCAAGGAAGAATGCTAGCTATTTATGTGTAATTGTAGACAACGAAAAGCGTTGCCTATACGATATTCTGGATTCCAGAAGTAAAGATTATCTATCAAATTTTTTCGTGAGTAAAACAAGAGAAGAAAGGCATAATGTAAAATATGTAACTATTGATATGTGGGAACCTTACCGTGATGTTGCAAAGTCATTTTTACCAAATGCAATAGTGGCAGTTGACCCTTTTCATGTAATTGAACACCTGTGCAGAGACTTTGAAAATCTTAGAATTAGCCTTATGAAACAATGTCCTTACGATTCAAATGGCTATTATCTTTTAAAGAAATGGAACTGGCTATTAAATAAGGACGGCATAGATTTAGATAACGCTAAAGCATATAATCACAGATTCCAAACCACCTTAAATCGAAGAGATTTGTTAATGATGATCAAAGATACTTTCCCAATCCTTGGCGAAGCATATGAATTAAAAGAGTATTACAGAAGGCTAAACAAAACAGCAACCTATGAGGAGGCAGTTGAAAAATATGATGATGTTGTAAGGCTTTTTAATAACTCCGGAATTCCTCAATATGATGAATTTGCATCCATATTAGTAAAATGGAAAACTGAAATACTTAATTCTTTCAGAAGACCATATGAAAACAGAAAACTTTCCAATGCTTATTCTGAGAATATCAACGGAAAACTCCGAACATACATAACTGTATCCAGAGGGCTTGGCAACTTTAAACGGTTTAGATGTAGAACTCTATTCGCTTTAAATCCAAAAATATACTTTGCAATATCGGACAACCTTAAAACAAACAAGAGGATTGGACGAAAGAGAGGTCCATACAATAAAGAGTAGCAATATAAAAGGACATTTTCCACATGAATTTCATGCGAAAAATGTCCTTTTTATTCATAGTCACCAACCCGATAGTTTAGAGATGGATTTTTCTAACCAACCCGATAATTTATACTATCGTTATTTTTGACTCGTTAACGATATGTTCTTATTTATAATGTATCAAATTGTTCAGTTCTTTTTATATCTTATGTAAACCACCGATTTTACAAGTAGACAGATACTTATTTCCCCTTATACGCCGAATACTTACCCTCGGGACGCTCTTTAATCTCACCTGTTTTGTATGCCTCAACAAGACGCTTTACCGCCTCTGCCTGTCTTAGAAGTTCGGCTCCCTCATCAGTATCGATAACTAGCATTCTCGTCTTGAGAGTATCCACAGTCTTCATGCTAGGGCTAAAGAATTTCTGAGTGCCATCCTCTTTCAAAGGCTCATAAGGCTTGTGTTCAGCCAGAGCCATAAATCTCGAGTTAAAGATAAATGTATATCCTGCTATCCCTGTCTGCTTTTGATATGCCTTTGATATACCGCCATCTATTACGTAGAGGAGGCCGCCTCCTTTGATTGGGCTTTCTCCATTTTTGATTTTTACTGGAACGTGTCCGTTCAAAATCTTGGAGTGACTTGGGTCAAGTCCAAACTCACGTAAAATCTTTTCGCATGGCTCCTTGCTGTTTATTAGCTTGTAGTAAGGTCTTACAGGTTCCTTGTGGCTAGCTTTGTCGTCGATGAACAATCTCTCAAAAGTCGTCATCTTCTCTTTGCCAAACAGAGGAGAATCCTTAGCAAGCCATAGGTACCACATTAGGTCTCCAGGCTTTCCGTACTTCTTAATTTTCTCAGGCGAGAAATACGAGGCTCTAATCTGTTTATCGAGATGATCCATCAAAGCTCTACCTGCACACTTTGCTCCGTAGATATCCACAGGAAGGAAGTCACCGTTCTCATCCATAGGAATGCATCCGTGGAAGAGCAAATTGCCGTTTATACGCTTGTAAAGTGCTCCATGGCTAAACATGTACCTTATATGAGTTTGCAGCCTCTCAGAGTTAATTATCGACGCTGAGAGCGAATTCATAACTGCACGCTCATCCTCGGTAAGCTCGTATGGATTGTTTGGATCAATAGTTGGGAAGAAAGTATCGTTTAGCGGATAAACTGTGCCTTCGACATTGACCGTACCATTCTCAAAATCAATCTTGTCTAGCAAAAGTCTCTTGTCTAGATCAAATTCAGGATGCTCTTTGATAAGCTGTCCTTCTAGCTTAAACTGCATTATTGCAATCGCCTTGTGCATGCGTGCAGCAAGCTGGTCGTCTACAGGATCAAATTTGTTCTTGTCCAAAACATGTGGCCAGAACTTCTTGCATTCGTCGTTTCCATATGTATCAGCAGCAAATGTTGTAAGTCTTCTAAGGTTAATTCCGTATCCAACCTCAAGCATATCAAAGTTATTATAGCTGATGTTCATTCTAATGATGTTAGCTATGCAGGCAAGGTTTCCTGCCGCAGCACCCATCCAGACGATATCGTGGTTACCCCACTGGAAATCAACATCGTGGTAGTCCATCAAATAGTCCATAATTGTATCAGGATGCGCACCTCTGTCATATATATCACCTATGATGTGAAGCTTGTCAACTGCAAGTCTGCTTATGGCATCAGCCATCTCTGTAATAAAGATTTCACCAAAACCAAAGTTTACAACCGTATTAATAATCTCGCTGTAGTAGTGAACACGGTTTTCCTCATCGTCAGCGTGAAGAAGCTCATCCATAGCATAATCGAGATACTTAGGAAGTCTATTTCTAACCCTTGATCTAGTGTACTTTGTTGAAACCGACTTACAGATTGTAACCAGTCTATAGATAACAGTCACGCACCACTGCGAAAAATCAATCTCCGTCTTCTTACGTCTTTCTATCTCAGCCTGAGGATTATATATCAAAGCCGCTAGGTCCTCCCTATCGTCCTCGCTCAAAATCCCCGCATAATGCTCGTCAATCTTTGTCTTTATCGTACCTGAAGCACTTCTTAGCATGTGAATGAAAGCCTCATGCTCTCCGTGAAGATCGCTCAAAAAGTATTCAGTTCCCTTAGGTAAAGCAAGTATTGCCTTAAGGTTTATATACTCGGCAGTAGCCGCTCTTATATTAGGGTATCTGTCTGCAAGAAGCTCTAGATAATTTGAATCTGACATATTTTACTCCTTTAAAACTCGATTGCATCTCTTTCCAAGACATCATCAAAGCACTATATTATCTACTTTGTATTTATCCTATATGCTGACAACGGCTCAACCTTGTCAGTATGAGCCGTCAGTCTTCTATTCTCAATATATTTGCGCCGAGCGCACGAAATTTCTCTACGAACTTCTCGTATCCACGCTCAACATGGTAAATCTGTGAAACTTCAGTAGTTCCAGACGCAACAAGACCTGCGAGTACCATTGCAGCACCTGCACGAAGATCGGTTGCAATTACGCTTGAACCCTCAAGCTTCTTTCCACCCTGAACAATTGCGCGATTACCTTCGGTTTTAATATTTGCACCCATTCTGTTAAGCTCAGCAACATGCATGAATCTGTTCTCAAAAACAGTCTCAATAACAGTGCTTGAACCCTCAACAGTCGTCAAAAATGACATGAAAGGTGACTGTATATCAGTTGGGAACCCTGGATATGGAAGAGTCTTAAGATCAGTTGCTATAAGTTTCTTGTCCGCTGCATTTACATAAAGACCTTCTTCCGTTATCTCAACTGTAACTCCGCACTCTCTAAGCTTTGCAGTTATAGGCTTAACGTGATCTGGAACCACATTCTTTATCATAACCTCACCACGAGTAATCGCAGCTGCAAGCATAAAAGTAGCAGTCTCTATTCTATCAGGAATTACATTGTGAGCGGCCCCGTGAAGTGACTTAACACCTTCAATTTTAATAGTATCAGTACCTGCACCTTTGATCTTTGCTCCCATTTTGTTCATGAAGTTAGCAAGATCTACAATCTCAGGCTCCTGAGCCGCGTTCTCAATATATGTTGTTCCATTTGCCAAAACAGCAGCCATCATGATGTTCTCAGTCGCTCCTACACTTGGGAAGTCAAGATAGATAGCTGCACCCTTGAGACCGTTCTCTGGCGCTGTTGCTTCGATATAGTTTTCCTTTGCTATAATCTCAGCACCAAGAGCCTCAAATCCCTTAAGATGAAGCCCTATAGGTCTCTCACCTATGGTACATCCACCAGGCATATACACCTTAGCGTACCCAGCTCTAGCTAGAAGAGGTCCCATCAGCAAAAATGATGCACGCATCTTGCTCGTATGTTCGTAGCTCGCCTCACGCTTTGTTAGCTCTTCCATATTTATCTCTAGCACGTTTTCCTCTATCTGATTGATGCTTCCACCAAGAGATACCAAAATCTCCTTCATGACCTTAACATCTATCAAATTAGGCACGTCGCTTATCTTACATTTTTCTTTTGTTAGGATAGCAGATGCCATCTCTGGTAACACCGCGTTCTTGGCTCCGCTTATCTGAACCACTCCATAAAGTGGCGCTCCGTTTTGTACTAAAAATTTTGCCACGACTTCCTCCGAATTCAGCAATCTTCTATGACGATTTCTATAGCTTCTTTAGCTCTTTGATGCATGCTCCACACACGTTCTTGCCGTGCACTTCCTGTACATCCTCATCGCTTCCACAAAACACACATCGCGCTTCGAACTTCTTTAGCATTATGTAGTCATCCTGAACAAAGACCTCAAGGCTGTCATCTGTATTTATGTCTAGGCTTCGTCTTAGCTCAATAGGAATTACAATTCTCCCTAGCGCGTCAACCGGCCTTACTATTCCCGTCGATTTCATTTATCTTCTCCCTCCAACTAGTTCTTTCCGTTTTTGATAAGCGAAATCAAAGAGCTTATTGATTTTGCTATGCTCGAAAGCGAAGCGACCCTTGATTCATTCCCAGCAGCAGCGCTTGCAAAGCTTGCAATGGTCTTTGATAGATCATCTACAACTGGCTTTGTCTCAATCGCCTTTTCGCTAACGATTCCGCTAACAACAGAAACATCCTCCAAAATACCGTTCACTCTCTTAAGCGTCTGTATAAGACGTGCAACTGCTACAATCAAAAATATGAGCAATATTATCGCTACTGCAATCAAAATAATATATAACATGTTGTTCAAATCAATAGTAACCATATAAGCCTCCCGGTATCTCCTTTGATCTCCAATTAATTTATCTTAATAATTACTGACTAACTTAGCCTCCAGCCTCAAAGCTAGACCTCATAGGCCTCCAAAACTTCTTTCGTAAAGCTGCCATCTTCATTTCTTACGCTGATGTTCTCAAGCCAGTTGAGCTGCCTCCTGCCTCCCTTAACAAAGTGCATAAGCAGTATATTGGGCACGCCGCCAGGCTTACCGCTAACAAGCTGAATAGTCTTAGGCTCAAGCGCAAATCTCCTGCTCGCCTCACATATATCTATCAGCCTTCCTGGTCTATGAACCATGAATAAGCTTCCGCCATCCTTGAGCAAAAAAGCCGCCGCCTCTAGGAATTCCTCAAGCCCCGCAAGAAGCTCATGCCTTGCAATAGCCTTTGCCGTATTACCGCTCACAAGGCCCCTACCTGACTCCATATACGGTGGATTGGTCGTCACTACATCAAAGCCCTCCGCCCCAAGTAGCTGACTCTCCATGCCCTTAATATCTTTAACATTGGCAAGTACAAGCTTAAGTCTATCCATCAAAGAGTTAAGCTTAAGGTTCTCCTGCGCAAGCTCAAAGGCCTGCTCCTGAACCTCAACTCCAACAATTTCCTTAGCCCTGCATCTAGCTGACATAATCAGTGGAATTACCGCTGTATTTGTACCAAGATCACAGACCCTCATATCTTCAGTAATCTGCAATTTCCTGCAAGCCATATTAGCTAAAAGAACTGCATCCGTTCCGTAGCAGAAGGCATCCTCATCCTGAGCTAGCTTAAGTCCACCGAAACCTATATCATCTACTCGTCTCTTCATGCTAGTTATTCTTCATAAGCTCCTCGAGCTCTGCCTTGTATTCTTCATCGACCTCGTTTAGAATTTCTCGGTCATTGTTATGTCCGCCCTTTGACCTCTTATCCTTACCGGATTTGTTCTTGTCAAACTGCCTCTTTATCTCTTCCTTGCGATATGTGTAGATATCCTCTGAAAGCTTGTCGCTTCCGTCCTCTTCCTTCTCGCCAGTAAAAAGCCTTACTCTCACGGTCTCTCTAAATATATTAGAATCTACAACCTTTGCTCTTCCGTCACTTGTCTTAACTATCTCACCGCTCTCAGGCATACCCTTACGAAGCTCGATATACACATCGTTCTCATACTTTAGGCAACACATTAGCCTTCCACATATACCCGAAATCTTTCCAGGATTTAGGGAGAGATTCTGAGTCTTTGCCATCTTGATAGATACAGGCTGAAAATCTGTTAGCCAAGAAGCACAGCAGAGTCCTTTACCACAAGGTCCGCATCCGCCAATAATCTTGGCTTCATCTCTAACTCCCACCTGCCTGAGCTCTATTCTCATCCTGAAAACACTAGCTAGGTCCTTGACAAGCTCTCTAAAATCTATTCTGCCATCCGCAGTGAAGTAAAACACAATCTTGTTATTATCAAAAGTATATTCCACATCTATGAGCTTCATCTCAAGTCCGCGCTTGTCAATCTTCTCTTGACAAATACGCATCGCTTCAGACTTCTTGCTCTCGTTCTCATCCCTACGCTTGATATCTTCTTCCGTAGCTATCCTGATAATAGGCTTGAGCGGCTTAACCAAGCTCGAATCCTTGATAGCATTAGGCTGCATTGCAATATATCCAAATTCGAGTCCTCTAGCAGTCTCTACGATTACACCGCATCCGACCTCGAGTCCTTCTAAATCTAGCGGATCAAAATAGTATACCTTACCATTGTTGCGAAATTTAACGCCGGCTACATTTATCATCGCTTACCTTCCCATCTTTAAAATTAAATTCTTCATAGCATATCTAAAATTAGAATTGCCATTAATGCTGCGTCTAGCCTCCTCAACATAGGAAATGTACTTCGCAGCTTTATTTCTATTCATTACCGCAGAGCCACTGTTTATCAGATGCTCTCTCAAAACTCTTTCTATCGCATCAAGAAAGCTCAAAGCCCCGCGTCTATCCTTCACACATTTATCCAGTAAATTCTTCTGCTCATAAAACAAATTGCGATCCACGACCATCTTTATCAAAGCCTCAGCGTTGGCGAGTAACTTTGCATCATCTGCCAAACACAAATCTGCATCATTAATTCTGATGCTAGCACATCTTGATCTAACGGTCGGAAGTAAATTTACGCTGTTCTCAGACAAAAGCATTATCAAAGAGCTCGCCTTCGGCTCCTCAAGTGTCTTAAGAAGTCTGTTCTGCGCCCTATCCGTCATTGTATCCGCAGATTCGATGATTGCAATGTGCATCTTTCCCTCTGCTGAAGGAAGCATCGCAAGCTCCCCCTGCAAATGTTCTATTGCCTCGTTCTTGATTGACTTCTCATCCTGAAGGTAGTGAAGATCCTCGTAAGAATCCTTATCTATGCGCTTACAAATGCTACACTGATCACACCCCTCACCAGGTTTTTCCTTGCATAAAGTAGCCTTTGCAAAAGCCTTTGCAATCCCTGGCTTATCAATTAGGCTATCGCCCTCGATAATATATGCATGTGTAATATTACCTTTTATAATCGCATCGCTGAGAGACTCTAGCGATTTACCATATTTAAAATACTTACTAAGTCCCACAACAACCTCTGAATTTACCTTGCAAGAATCACATCGAGCTTTTCAATAATCTCAGACTTAACTGACTCAATATCTTTGCATGCATCAATCCTTATGATTCTATCTCTATTTGCCTCGTCATCCATAAGTGCAAGATATCCATTATACACTCTCATGCGGAAGGAATCCTCCTGAAGTTCCATCCTATCCTTACCTTCCCCCCTGCTATCTATACGGCTAGAAGCAATATGTGGGTTTATATCAAGAAAGAATGTATAGTCAGGCATAAATCCATCTACTGCGTATTTGTTAATATCCCAAATTGCATTACCCATCTGCCTACCATAGGCCTGATAAGCAATACTCGAATCTACGAATCTATCGCATACAACAACCTTGCCCTCTGAAAGCGCAGGTTTAATAACTTCACTTACAATCTGTGCACGTGAAGCAGCGTAAAGCATTGCTTCAGTCATAGCACACATTTCTGCATTAGCTGGATCCAAAAGAATGTCTCTTATCTTTTCACCTATGCTTGTGCCACCTGGTTCCCTAATAAACAAAGCATCAACGCCTCTAGCCTCTAAGTAATCCTTAATATTAGCTAGCTGTGTAGACTTTCCGGAACCATCGCCTCCCTCAACGGATATAAATATACCCTTGTTCAAATCAGGTTCACACTTAGGCACGATTCCTGGCATTCTCTTGTCATTGCACATATCTATTTCCTTTTAATGACCATATCTATCATTCTGTTAAAGAGCAGAAAAGTAATATATGCCATTGGACAAACTAAGAGTATGCAAAATATAATCTTAAAAATAAACATATATCTGCTCCTTAAATGTAAATTTACATATAGGTAAATTATACCATTTGTACCAAATAATTACAATCTAGTAAAAGTATTCTAGACATAAAAAAAGACTGCATAAGCAGTCTTTAATGAACCGGCAACGTCCTATCTTCCCGGGCAGTCGCCCACCAGGTATTGTCGGCGCTGAAGAGCTTAACTACTGTGTTCGAGATGGGAACAGGTGTGACCTCTTCGCTATAATCACCGGATTAAACCTTACTAAATAACGCTTCTCACTAGCATTTCTTTTCCTTTGAAACCACTGGTCAAGTGCTCGACCTATTAGTATCAGTCAGCTTAATACATTACTGCACTTACACCTCTGACCTATCACGTGGTAGTCTCCCACGGGTCTTACCTTAAAGGAGGAAATCTATTCTTGTGGGGGGCTTCGCACTTAGATGCTTTCAGCGCTTATCCCGTCCATACGTGGCTACCCAGCTATGCCCTTGGCAGAACAACTGGTGCACCAGAGGTATGTCCATCCCGGTCCTCTCGTACTAAGGACAGCTCCACTCAAATTTCCAACGCCCACAGCGGATAGGGACCGAACTGTCTCACGACGTTCTGAACCCAGCTCGCGTACCTCTTTAATGGGCGAACAGCCCAACCCTTGGGACCTACTCCAGCCCCAGGATGAGACGAGCCGACATCGAGGTGCCAAACACCCCCGTCGATGTGAACTCTTGGGGGGTATCAGCCTGTTATCCCCGGGGTAGCTTTTATCCGTTGAGCGATGGCCCTTCCACTCGGAACCACCGGATCACTAAGCCCGACTTTCGTCCCTGCCCGACTTGTATGTCTCGCAGTCAAGCTCCCTTCTGCCTTTGCACTCTACGCGCGATTTCCGACCGCGCTGAGGGAACCTTTGGGCGCCTCCGTTACTCTTTAGGAGGCGACCGCCCCAGTCAAACTGCCCACCTGACACTGTCTCAGCACCGGTTCACGGTACATGGTTAGAATTCCAGCGTTACAAGGGTGGTATCCCAACGATGACTCCGCAAATACTGGCGTACTTGCTTCATAGTCTCCCACCTATCCTGTACATGCAACGCCGAAACTCAATATCAAGCTACAGTAAAGCTCCACGGGGTCTTTCCGTCCTGCTGCGGGTAACCGGCATCTTTACCGGTACTACAATTTCACCGAGTCTATTGTTGAGACAGTGCCCAGATCATTACGCCTTTCGTGCGGGTCGGAACTTACCCGACAAGGAATTTCGCTACCTTAGGACCGTTATAGTTACGGCCGCCGTTTACTGGGGCTTAAGTTCAGTGCTTCTCTTGCGATGACACGTCCCCTTAACCTTCCAGCACCGGGCAGGCGTCAGCCCCTATACTTCAGCTTTCGCTTTTGCAGAGACCTGTGTTTTTGGTAAACAGTTGCCTGGGCCTTTTCACTGCGGCCTGCCGAAGCAGGCACCCCTTCTCCCGAAGTTACGGGGTTATTTTGCCGAGTTCCTTAACAATAGTTCTCTCGCTCACCTTAGGATTCTCTCCTCATCTACCTGTGTCGGTTTGCGGTACGGGCACCTTAGGTCTAATTAGCGGCTTTTCTTGACAGTGTGAAATCAGCTGCTTCAGGTCTATTGACCACCCCATCACGCCTCAGAATATATATGAACGGATTTGCCTATCCATACTCCCTTGACGCTTGGACACGCTCTACCAACGGCGTGCTCAGCTTATCCTCCTGTGTCCCCACATCATTCAAACAACCTTCGGTGGTACAGGAATTTCTACCTGTTGTCCATCGCCTATGGCTTTCGCCCTCGGCTTAGGCCCCGACTAACCCTGAGTGGACGAACCTTCCTCAGGAAACCTTAGATTTTCGGTGGGCAGGATTCTCACCTGCCTCGCGCTACTCATGCCAACATTCTCTCTCGTATAAAGTCCACAATACCTTACAGTACTGCTTCAACCCGTATACGACGCTCCTCTACCATACATTAAGTATCCGTAGCTTCGGTAATAGGTTTTAGCCCCGTTTATCTTCGGCGCAGGGTCACTCGACTAGTGAGCTATTACGCACTCTTTGAATGAATGGCTGCTTCTAAGCCAACATCCTAGCTGTCTGTGCAACCCCACATCCTTTTCCACTTAACCTATATTTTGGGACCTTAGCTGACGGTCTGGGCTGTTTCCCTTTCGACTATGAAACTTATCTCACATAGTCTGACTCCCGTAGATGATACTCTGGTATTCGGAGTTTGATAGTTTTCGGTAACCGGTGAAGGCCCCTAGAACATTCAGTGCTCTACCCCCAGGTATCTTACTACGAGGCTAGCCCTAAAGCTATTTCGAGGAGAACCAGCTATATCCGAGTTCGATTGGAATTTCACCCCTATCCACACCTCATCCTAACCTTTTTCAACAGATATAAGTTCGGTCCTCCATAACCTATTACAGTTACTTCAACCTGGACATGGATAGATCACCCGGTTTCGGGTCTACAGCATGCAACTTTCGCCCTTTCAGACTCGATTTCTCTACGGCTCCAGTGCTCCAGCACCTTAACCTCGCTGCATACCATAACTCGTTGGCCCGTTCTACAAAAAGTACGAGGTCACTTGCGCTCCCTCTGCTTGTAAGCATAAGGTTTCAGGTTCTATTTCACTCCCCTCCCGGGGTCCTTTTCACCTTTCCCTCACGGTACTATTCACTATCGGTCACTGGGTAGTATTTAGGCTTGGGGGGTGGGCCCCCCGGCTTCAAACCGAATTCCACGTGTTCGGTCCTACTCTGGTGTCACATAGGTGATACTCATTTTTCGCATACGGGGATATTACCCTCTGTGTCGCAAACTTTCCAGTTGTCTTCTGCTAAACTTGTATCTACCACGGCTGTGATCCACAACCCCGTTAGTAAACTAACGGTTTGGCCTCTTTCCCTTTCGCTCGCCGCTACTTAGGAAATCGATTTTTCTTTCTCTTCCTCCGGGTACTTAGATGTTTCAGTTCCCCGGGTTGCCTTTATTCGTACTATAGATTCATACGAAAATACCTACACATTACTATAGGTGGGTTCCCCCATTCGGAAATCTACGGATTGACGGATATGTGCTCCTCCCCGTAGCTTATCGCAGCTTGTCACGTCCTTCGTCGGCTCCCAGTGCCAAGGCATCCGCCTTATGCTCTTATTCACTTGACCATCAAGTGTGTAGCTTTTACCATTATTAATTAACTTCAGTAAATTGCTCTTTTCTGGTTTCTCGGTTGAAATCGTTTACCCTTGCTATTCGTTAGACTCTCTTTCGATTATCTTAGAAACTTACGTTTCTAGCAAAAATTTCTCGATTTCGTTTCGTTGTGATTTGTTGTTTTACAAATCTTTTCGTTTTTTTGTGATACACGTTATTTAGTTTTCAAGGTTCATGGTGGAGAATAAGGGAATCGAACCCTTGACCCCCTGCGTGCAAAGCAGGTGCTCTCCCAGCTGAGCTAATTCCCCACGATACCAGAGAAAATTCTCATAGCATGAAATGGTCTATCCTTAGAAAGGAGGTGATCCAGCCGCACCTTCCGATACGGCTACCTTGTTACGACTTCACCCCAGTCATTGGTTTTGCCTTAGGCGATAGATTAACTAACCGACTTCGGGCACCCCCAACTTCCATGGTGTGACGGGCGGTGTGTACAAGACCCGGGAACGCATTCACCGCGGCATTCTGATCCGCGATTACTAGCAACTCCAACTTCGTGTAGGCGAGTTGCAGCCTACAGTCCGAACTGGGACCGGCTTTTGGGATTCGCTCCCCCTCACGGGTTCGCTGCCTGTTGTACCGGCCATTGTAGCACGTGTGTAGCCCAGAACATAAGGGGCATGATGATTTGACGTCATCCCCACCTTCCTCCGAGTTTTCCCCGGCAGTCCCACTAGAGTGCCCAACTAAATGATGGCAACTAATGGCAAGGGTTGCGCTCGTTGCGGGACTTAACCCAACATCTCACGACACGAGCTGACGACAACCATGCACCACCTGTCTCTCTTGTCCGAAGAAGGATCCGGTTAAGGATCTGTCAAGAGGATGTCAAGTCCTGGTAAGGTTCTTCGCGTTGCTTCGAATTAAACCACATGCTCCGCTGCTTGTGCGGGTCCCCGTCAATTCCTTTGAGTTTTACACTTGCGTGCGTACTCCCCAGGCGGAGCACTTAATGCGTTAACTGCGGCACCGAAGTCTTGCGACCCCGACACCTAGTGCTCATCGTTTACGGCGTGGACTACCAGGGTATCTAATCCTGTTTGCTCCCCACGCTTTCGTGCCTCAGTGTCAGTAACAGTCCAGAAAGTCGCCTTCGCCACTGGTGTTCCTCCTAATATCTACGCATTTCACCGCTACACTAGGAATTCCACTTTCCCCTCCTGCACTCAAGCACCCCAGTTCGCAAGGCGAACAATGGTTGAGCCATTGCCTTAAACCCTGCGCTTAAGGTGCCACCTACGCACTCTTTACGCCCAATAATTCCGGATAACGCTCGCCCCCTACGTATTACCGCGGCTGCTGGCACGTAGTTAGCCGGGGCTTCCTCCAAGGGTAATGTCATTTGTTTCTTCCCCTAGGACAGAAGTTTACAACCCGAAGGCCTTCATCCTTCACGCGGCGTTGCTGCATCAGGCTTGCGCCCATTGTGCAATATTCCCCACTGCTGCCTCCCGTAGGAGTTTGGACCGTGTCTCAGTTCCAATGTGGCCGATCACCCTCTCAGGTCGGCTACTGATCGTTGCCTTGGTAAGCCGTTACCCTACCAACTAGCTAATCAGACGCAGGCCCATCCTATACCGATAAATCTTTGACAAGTGATACATGTGTATCTCTTGCGTTATGGGGTATTAATCACCTTTTCGGGTGGCTATCCCCCTGTACAGGGCAGGTTGCCTACGCGTTACTCACCCGTCCGCCGCTTTCCATAAAGAAAATCTACCGAAGCTTCATTCCTTTATTTCTCGCTCGACTTGCATGTGTTAGGCACGCCGCCAGCGTTCATCCTGAGCCAGGATCAAACTCTCAATTAGTTTGTATATTAAGCTTTCGCTTGAATATCTATCCTATTTCTCTAAGAACGCTATTGCGTTTGCAATATTCTATTCAGAATCATTGTTTTGTTTGAGAAATTGTCGTTGTATCTTTCGATACATGCAATCATTTAAGATTGCAGAACCATAATTAGTTCTTACCATGTTACATGGTCAAATTTTATTTGACTATTTCTATGCTATGAGGTTTTCTAGGTTCTTGCTGTCGCATTTGACAGCTTAATCATATTACCATTTTTACTAGGCTATGTCAAGAAGTTTTTCATTCTTTTTTTAACTTTTCTAAATGGTTTTTCTCTGCCGCTCTTCGCGACAGCTTGATTATATTACCACAGCTTTAAATACCTTGTCAATCGCTTTTTAAAAATTATTTTAAATAAATCTAACAGCTATTTTGCCATGCAAATAAGACCCTAATTTACATATATCCTTACAGTCTTATTTTGATTCTTTGCTTCTCTGATGCATGCAGATATATCAACAAAGTCTGTAGCTGCAATTATATCCTGATCAGATATATCTCTTTTGATAATCTTATATTCTTTAGACTTTCTGTCTATGAATTCGCTCTCATCCCATCCATGTTCACTGACCATTAATGGAAGAGCTCCGTAGTGCACTCCACCTGTTTCGAGTGAATCAATTACCCTCTCTGCTCCTAGCTCTTGAAGCAAGATTATCGTCTCTTCATTGTATACGTTAAAACCATAGTCAGCATATAGATGCAAAGATTCTCCATGACCATACTTTCTTTCGAGCGTCTTAATAAATGCAAGCGTACCGAGGTTACCTATATATATTCCATGCTTACTGGCCAGTTTCCAAAGAGCCTCTTCACCCTTTGATAGAATCTTATATTCCTTGCCCTTTGATATATTGCTTATATATGGAATGATTCTTTCGTCGGCATAGGGTTCCTTCACTAGATCCGCTGCAGGAATTAGATAGCTGAGTTCGACTTCCGATTCTGCGCACTTTGCTTCGGTTTCAGTTCTATCGAATTTTTTATATGCATCTAGGCTGTAGAAGAACATTTCTAGTCTTGCGCTATCATCTCGTTTTGCTTTAGGAAGCGAACTAGGAAGCTCAAGCGTCGGCTTTCCGTTTTTTATATATCCGTTCCTTCCTTCACATAGGGCTGATTCGAATAAACTTAGCGTCTCACGCCTTAATTTGTTTAGTTCGGACATCTGAACCTTTAGACAGAATTCTCCGTTAAAATCGATTTTTTCGGCACTGAACGGGCTTCCGCCTAATTTGGTTAAGGCTTTAGCTATTCTATCTCTTGCAGATATTTCTGCAGGCTCAAAACGCTCCGTCTCATTTACTACGCTTATGATTCCGCTTTCATCGCTTATGCGAATCTGTATCTTGCCATCTAGTTCATTGCATTCTATATTTATCCTTGCTTTACGTAAGAACTTGCCCTCGTTCCAGTCTTTGTTCTTATAACTATTTGCTGCTAGCTCGATTTGATCCTTACTAGTTATCCTGTAGACTGCGTACGACTTCTCGACACGATCTTTGATGTCACCAACTATGTATACGCCTTTGCCATCTTCCTTTAGATACGTTATAACGTTGCCTGCCCTGATATTTTTTCCGCGGACTTCAATTCCGTCGCCTAGGCGCAGCTCTTTGCTAGAGCTTATTTTGATTAGGTTTCTACCTGCATTTGCGTTTAGAACCTTGCCTATTTCGACGCCTTTGTGCTTTGATATTTCACCCGACATGAAGTCTGATGGATTTTGTTCATTTAGATATGCGCTTGTGAAGCCCCTATTGAATATCTGCGTTAATGCAAGTCTATCTTCTTTGCTAAGCTTATAGCTTCCATTCTTTGCATAGATGTCGAGGTATTTGCGATATATTGATGTTACGACCGCAACATATTCCGGTGATTTCATTCGGCCTTCGATTTTGAGCGAGCGCACTCCTGCTTCGCAGAGTTTGTCAAGATGGTCTATCATCGACATGTCGCTAGGACTTAGAAGAGCAGTTTCTTTTGTTCCGCCGCTTCTGTCCGCACTTTTATATGGAAGTCTGCACGGCTGGGCACAGCCTCCTCTGTTTCCGCTTCGCCCACCTATGTAGCGGCTCATCTGACACTGTCCTGAATAGCAGACACATATTGCACCATGACAGAAGACCTCGATCTCGCAAGGCGTCTCTTTGCATAGAGTTTCGATTTCGGCTAGCGATAGTTCTCTTGCTGGTACGACACGACTGAAGCCTAGGTCCATTGCCTGATACACTCCGTCCTTATCAAAGACAGATGCCTGTGTTGACATATGAAGTTCGAAACCAGGAAGGTGCTTTCTCACAAGATTAGCAAAGCCTATGTCTTGAACAATTATAGCGTCGACTCCAATCTCATATAGATTCTTTGCGTATTCTAGTGCTTCGAGCAGTTCCTCATCCTTTATAAGGACATTTATTGTTATGTAGACTTTTACATTTCTTTTATGTGCAAAGTGCACCGCCTCTTCTATCTCATCTAGCTCAAAATTATGTGCATTGATTCTAGCATTAAAAAGATTGCCTCCTGCATAGACAGCATCTGCCCCGCTTTCGACTGCCGCAATAAAAGCCTCTTTGCTTCCGGCAGGGGCAAGTAGCTCGCATATGTTTCTATTTTTGCTCAGGCCGTTTTGCTTTTCCATTATCCCCTAGCTTCTTTCCATGAAATTGATAGTAGCACACCTCAAGTCTACCGTTGTAGAGTTTGCGCCTTCTATCAGCCTTTCTTCCGAAGACCTTTGCTTCAATGTCCTTGTCCGTGGTTACCATGAACATAGACCAGCTTGGATTTTCGGCAAAGAACTTCTTGTACTTGCTGTAGATTGCTGCTATCTGTTTTTGCTCACCAATTCTCTCGCCATAAGGCGGGTTGGTTATGATTATTCCTGAAGGTTTTGATGCTTTAATCCTAGACATATCTGCATTTATGAACCTAATGCAGTCGTCAACTCCTGCTTCGATAGCATTTTCCTTTGCCGCTTCGATAGCCATCTTATCTATATCGATTGCGACGATGTCTAGCTTTGCTTCATCATCCATCAAATCGTAGGCGCGCTTCTTCTCTTCCTTCCAAAGCTTCTTGTCTATGGCTTCCCATTCTTCACATGCGAAGCTTCTTGAAAGCCCTGGCGCAATATTCCTTCCTATCATCGCAGCCTCTATTGCTATGGTTCCAGATCCACAACAAGGGTCGAGTAATACCCTGTCCTTATTCCAAAACGAAAGCTGTACCATTGCAGCTGCAAGAGTCTCTTTGATTGGAGCAGCTACAGTTTTAACCCTGTAACCTCTCTTATGAAGTCCAGATCCGCTTGTGTCTACTGTCAAAGTAACCCTGTCTTTTAGTATGGTCACCTTTACCGTGTACTCTGCGCCCGTTTCTGGAAGAGTCTCCATCAAATATGCCTCGCCGAGCCTAGATGCTATTGCTTTCTTACAGATTCCCTGACACGCAGGAACGCTATGAAGCTGAGACTTAACCGAAGTTCCAGTAACTGTGAACTTTCCATCCGGCGGTATAAGCGCTTCCCACATCAAAGCCTTTGTCTGTTGAAAGAGCTCCTCAAAGGTCCTTGCCTCAAACTCTGCCATCTTTAGCAAAACTCTATCGGCCGTTCTCAGCCAAAGATTACTCCTTACTATGGCACGCTCGTCGCCCTCAAAGGTAACCTTTCCGTCCTCAGTTTTGAGCACCTTGTAATCAAGGCTTTCTATTTCGCGCCTTACAACAGCTTCAAGTCCAAAGGTTGCTGTTGCTATCAGCTCATATCTCATCGTCTTCTCCTATATCTTCTAACATCTTCCTTTGATGCGCGAATTCATACATCAAAGATAATTATCCCTTTGTGGTATAGCCTTAGGCTAGCTCCCATTTAAAAATGGACGCCTCCCATGTGAAACACAAGGAAGCATCCACTAATCTGACTTATTTATAAAATGTGTTCTCCAGTATTATGCACATTATAGATAAGGTTCTCTTCTGTTGAGTTTGTTGCTCTCAATTGACTCGATAACGTTTAGCGCATTTCCGGTTCCTATCGCAACGCACTGCTCAGGATTCTCAGCAATTCTTACGTTCATTCCTGTTCTTGCCTGGATACGCTTGTCAAGTCCGTAGAGGTAGGCACCACCACCTGTTAGAACTATGCCTGAGCTTGTGATGTCGGCCGCAAGTTCAGGAGGTGTCTGCTCAAGAACGCTATGCACCGCCTCGCAGATTGTGTATAGAGGCTCCTCAAGAGCTTCCATGATCTCTTCTGATGTTATCTCTACAACCTTAGGAAGTCCACTTACAAGGTCTCTACCTCTGCACTCAGCAGTTATGGTTTCTTCTCTTGGTGATGCTGTTCCGAGTTTCTTCTTGAGATCCTCACTTGTTCTCTCACCTATATAGAGCTTGTGATTCTTTCTCATATATCTAACGATGTACTCGTCAAACTTATCTCCGGCAACCTTAACAGAAGCACTAGCAACGATACCGCCCAGAGCGATTACCGCAATGTCTGTTGTACCACCACCGACGTCTATTACCATAACTCCGTCTGGCCTAGCGATATCAAGACCAGCACCGATAGCTGCTGCTACGGGTTCCTCAATTAGATAAACATTCTTGCCGCCCGCCTGTGTAGCCGCTTCTCTAACCGCACGCTTTTCTACTTCGGTTACTCCACTAGGCACGCAAACCATGATTCTTGGCTTAAAGAAGAAACCGCTGCCACAAGCCTTCTTGATGAAGTACTTAAGCATCTTCTCTGTAATATCATAGTCTGAGATTACACCATCTCTAAGTGGCTTAACTGCAACTATATTAGCAGGTGTTCTACCTAGCATCTGTCTTGCCTCTTCACCTACTGCAAGAATCTCATCTGTATCCTGATTAACCGCAACAACAGACGGCTCCTCAAGTACGATACCCTTATTCTTTATATAAACCAATACATTGGCTGTTCCCAAATCTATTCCAACTTCAGTTGCCATAAAATTTCCTTTCCATCAACAAAATAGTTACTCCTATTATATACAAGATATGAACTTTTTTCAATGCAAAGCATGTTTTTGATTTGTAAAAGAGCTAATTTTTAAGTAGATTTTTGATGGAGTTTATCAAAGCATCTACATCCTCTTCCGTCGTACCCCACGCAGTTACAAACCTTGCTACGATTTTGCCATCTCTCTCAGGAGTCCATTCATAAAAGAAGAAGTCCTTCTCAAGTTCCTTTACAACCTCAGTTGGCAGATAAGGGAATACCTGATTCGTCTGAGATGTTCCCAAAAATTCGCATCCAAGCTTCTCTAGTCCATTTCTCAGCTTTTCTGCTAGCTCATTTGCATGTTTTGCCATTCCGAAGTAGATACTATCTTCTCCCCCTTCGAGCAAAGCTTCAAACTGGACACCTATAAGTCTCCCCTTTGCGAGAAGACCGCAGTTTTGTTTAATCATCCAGCGGAAATGCTCGTTCATCTTAGGATTTGATATTATGAGCGCCTCTCCGAAAAGAGCCCCATTTTTGGTTGCACCTAGATAAAAAGCATCACATAGTTTTGCAAGTTCCTTTAATCTCACATCACAGTACTTACTTGTGAGTGCCGAGGCCATTCTCGCACCATCAATATATAGGTACATATCTCTTGCCTTACAACAATCATACAGTGCCTCGAGCTCAGCTTTACTATATAAAGATCCACACTCTGTTGGTTGAGAGATATACACTAGCTTAGGGATTACAGTATGCTCATCCTCATATTCATCCCAAGCTGCATTTATATTCTTTACTGTGAGTTTTCCGTCTTCATCTGGCATGCCAATTATCCTATGACCTGTCGCCTCAACCCCACCAGTCTCATGTGAATATATGTGACCAGCCTTAACAGCTATAACCGCCTCGTAAGGTCTTAGGCTTGCTGATATCAAAGTCACATTGCATGGAGTACCGCCTACCATCATGTGCACATCACAGTCTTGCCTTCCGATAAGTTCCTTTATCATCTTTGCTGCATTCTCACAGTGAACATCTAGACCATATCCGTCTGTATGCTCAAGGTTGGTTTTCTGCAAAGCCTCTAGGACCTTAGGGTGTGCTCCCTGGCTATAATCCGACCTAAAATAAATCATGCCTATTTCCTCCCTCTATATGTTAAGTTTGCCTTTTCTAAAGCTATTACGACGGCCGGAATCAAAACTATATGAAAAAGTATTGCCGGCACCGCATCTATAAAAGCATATTTCATAAACATTTGATATGTGAAACGAAGTCCGTCCCTACTTGAGAGTGCAATCATGCTAGCTCCCCAAACAATTCGACCAACTATCATTGCCGTTATCAGGGATACATATATACTCCCCGTCTTCCTAGGAAGCTGACTATATAGCAAGCCCGCTATAAGGCCATAGGTCGCAAGCTCAAGACTCATTGCAAATCCCGCCTGCATCAAAGCTGGCGCTCCATGTATTAAAAGGCTTAGCACTGGCGCAGCCAGGCCAACAATAAATCCAATCACTGGTCCACAAGCAAAGCCAGCTATCAAAACCGGAATATGCATAGGGCGAAGTCCTTGCCCAAAACGCGGGACTTGATCAGTAAGCATCGGTAAAACAACACTAATTGCAAGGCATATCAGTGCCATAATTAAGTATGAAGTTTTAGCAGTCTTCTTTTTCTTTGCCATATATTCTCCTAGCTTTTCCTATCGATTATAATAACACACCTGCGTTCTCTGTCAAATGAAATAGGACTATATTATTAGATACAAAAAACCCGAACTGAGTATTCTCAGTTCGGGTAAAAATCATTTTTGTTTAATGGCTTAATGCTATTTCTCTACTACTAGAGCTGTTCCCATTCCGCCACCGATGCAAAGTGTAGCAAGACCCTTCTTAGCATCTTCTCTCTTTAGCATCTCGTGAATCAATGTAACTAGGATACGGCATCCTGATGCTCCGATTGGGTGACCAAGTGCGATAGCTCCACCGTTAACGTTTAGCTTAGCAGGATCAATTCCTAGGTCCTTACCAACTGCTAGAGCCTGAGCTGCAAATGCTTCGTTAGCTTCGATAAGATCCATATCATTGATTGATAGTCCAGCCTTCTCAAGAGCCTTTCTTGATGATGGAACAGGTCCGATTCCCATGATCTTAGGATCAACACCAGCAGATGCGTATGAAACGATCTTTACTAGTGGTGTTAGGCCAAGCTCCTTAGCCTTGTCAGCTGACATTACTACTACAGCAGCGCCTGAATCGTTGATTCCTGATGCATTACCAGCTGTAACTCCTCTTCCGTCCTTCTTGAATGCTGGCTTTAGCTTGCCAAGCTTTTCGATTGTTGAACCGAACTTAGGGTGCTCATCTGTATCGAATACGATAGGATCACCCTTCTTCTGTGGGATTTCTACTGGAACGATTTCATCCTTGAATCTGCCTGACTTAACAGCAGCTTCAGCCTTTAGCTGTGAATCAAGAGCAAACTGATCCATCTGTTCTCTTGTTAGACCCCATTCTTCAGCTACGTTCTCAGCTGTTACACCCATGTGATAGTTGTTGAATGCGTCCCAAAGTCCATCGTTAACCATTGCGTCAACCATCTTTGTGTCGAACATTCTTGCTCCCCATCTTGCTGATGGAACTACATATGGAGCTAGTGACATATTCTCTGCACCACCTGCAACGATGATGTCAGCGTCTTCTGCCTTGATGATCTGAGCAGCAAGCTCAACAGCTCTTAGTCCGCTTCCGCAAACCTTGTTGATTGTCATTGCAGGAACTTCCTTTGGAAGACCAGCATCTAGCATCATCTGTCTTGCTACGTTCTGTCCAAGACCAGCCTGAAGAACGTTACCCATGATAACTTCGTCAACCATCTCTGGCTTAACTCCAGCCTTTTCTAGTGCTCCCTTTATAACAACTGCTCCTAGCTCTCTAGCTGAAACATTCTTAAGTGTTCCACCATAGCCACCAATAGCTGTTCTAACTGCGCTTACGATTACAACTTCTCTCATTGTAAGTACCTCCTAATGTCGTATTTTTCTACGAAATTTACTTGTTTCCTAATATAATATAAGTACAATAACCTGATACTCCCACTTTACAACATTGTTAAATAATAGTCAATACTAAAATAGAAATTCTTTAACAAATTATTTCCTAAAATGGGCGTAAAAAAGGCGTTCCATATATTCTGGTTTAAGGGCCTCCTTGGCCTGTCTGAGATTTTCTAATCCCATGTCTTCTTCCCTGTTTACATACTCAACGCTCTCAGGAAGTTGCTTGCAGAACTCTCTACAGACTATCTGATATATCCCTCTAAAATCGTCATTTGCTTTCTCAAAATGCTCAATCGCCATGCTATCTGAAACAGTCTCTCCTATTGCAAAGCCCTCGAGCTTTCCATTGATATAAATAGCTGCCGAATAAACATTTGGTTCCTCTACTAACTTGAGGATTTGCCCTATAGCGTCAAACTCCGTTTCTAGAGAATCTATCTCCTCATCCTGCTCCTTGAGTTCCTTTTGCTCAGTGGCAAATGCTAAAACCTCATCTCTCATATCTAAAGTGATTGGCTTTACTTCGTACTCAAAATTCTTGAGGAAGTAGTTCATGTGATTTTTCTTCTTATGCAAGGCTCTTCCCGAAAGATTTATTAGCTTATCCTTAAGGTAGACATATTCATCTGCATCACGGTTTTCAAAGATTTCTATCTCATCTCCGAAGGCCTCCTCTAGCAAGCCCTTCATTTTCTCTGGAATAGCCACGATACGGAACTTGATTCCCATATCGTCAAATCTTCTCTTGCATTCAAGAATGGCCTTGCGAAGTCTTGGGATGTCGTACTCCCCATTATCCGTCAAAGGCATGGAGATTACCGAGTCACTTCCGTCACCGGCGCAGTTTCCACCCGCCATACAGACATAACCTTCGATGATGTCCCAGCTTAAGCAGTAGCTTCTTCTCCATATATAGTTTGTAATATATGTATAGCCAGCTGCCCTATAGTCATATCCGTTAAAATATCTCAGTAAAGTAGCCCTGTCTCCCGATTCGGGATCCTCAAATGTGTGGCTAAATATACTCATATATCAATTCTCCAATCCTTTAGTTTCTCTAATTCATCATAGTCTGTAAGGTCTACCCTCAGCGGAGTTATCGTGATGTAGTTACAAGCGTTGTAGAAAACATCAACGTCATCCTTATTTTCCTTATGGTCTGGAATGTGACCCTTCAATTTATATCTATCATCCTCGACATGTACAAACCCATCGTTAAAGTATCCGGGTCCCAACTTTGATAGCTTAATGCCCTTGAGCTCCTCGACCGGTTTGTTCGGCGAGTTAATATTTAGAATCGTCTTTGGCGCAAGTTCATTCTTTACGTAATCTATCAAATAAATGGCTGCCCGGCATGCTCCATCAAAATGAGATGAATCGCGGTCGTTCACCGAAACTGCAACGGCCTTATATCCTCTCATCGTAGCTTCTAGAGCAGCTCCGACGGTTCCTGAGTATACGGTATCAGTTCCTAGATTGCTACCCATGTTTATACCCGAATATACAATATCTAGCTCTATGCCATTAGCCTCACACATTTGAATTCCGACCTTTGTGCAATCTGACGGAGTTCCAGAAACCATCCATGCCATTTTGGCGCAAGGAAATTCTATGGGTCTTACGAAGATTTCCTCATCTAAGGTTATGGAGTGACTCTTACCGCTTTGCTGTGTGCTCGGCGCGCAGACATAGACATCACCGACTTCTGACATAGCTTTTGCTAAGGCCTTTATTCCATCGGCATGAATGCCGTCATCGTTAACGAGTAAAAAATTCATTAATATTTCATTACCTTTCCTATCGAGTCGTAGATAACAAGACTCGCCCTGCTATCATACGGAGTCTCAGTCTTATTTATCAAAACAAGCTCCTTACCGCGGTAGTAGTTTATAAGCCCTGCCGCTGGATACACTGCAAGCGATGTTCCACCAACTATGAGAAGATCCGCTTCCGATATAGCCTTGACCGCACCCTCTATAGTTGCATCATCCAGCATCTCTCCAAAGAGGACTACGTCTGGCTTGATTCTACCTGAGCAGCTACAATATGGAACGCCTTCTTTACAGTTAGCTTCATCCATAACATAGTCGAGGTCATAGAACTTTCCGCACTTCTCGCAGTAGTTTCTGTTCACGCTTCCGTGCAGCTCGTAGACATTGCGATTTCCAGCCTTCTGATGCAGTCCATCGATGTTCTGCGTTACTACAGCCGTGAGCTTGCCTTCTTGCTCTAGCTTAGCAAGCGCCTTGTGTGCATCATTTGGCTCAGCCTCTGTGTAAACTAGATTCTCCTTGTAGAATTTATAAAACAGCTTGTTATGGCTAAAATAAAAATCCGCAGACACAATAGACTCCGGAGAATAGCCGTACTCAGTTTTCGCATGATATATTCCACTCTCAGACCTGAAGTCTGGGATATTACTCTCCGTTGAAACTCCTGCTCCTCCGAAGAATACAATCTTGTTGCTCTTATCTATCAAACTTTTTAATCTTGGATCCATTTGAGCTCCTTTTAAAAAACATTTGCGTGTGATAATATACAAATAAATAGATTAAGTATATTATATCACATTCGAGGGGGTATGTTAACATGAAAAAGACACTCGACAGTTCTTACGGAAGACAGAAGACTGGTACGAGCGGTTCTGGTAAAACAGCTTTGGTTTTGAGTGGTGGTGGTTCTCGCGGTGCCTATCAGTGCGGTGCATGGAGAGCTTTAATTGAGCTTGGAATTCCAGTTGACATGGTTGTCGGTGTCTCCGTTGGTTCTTTGAACAGTGCCATGGTAGTACAAGGAGATCCCTTCCTTGCTTCCGGACTTTGGCGTAGGCTCGAGACCGACAAAGTCTTTGATGTAAAGCCTGATGCCCAGATTACGGAATTTGCAGCCGAATTTTTCAAACAGGGCGGTGCAGGCGTCAGCGGCCTTAAGGAACTTGTCGACACCTATCTTGATGAGGATAAGATAAGAAATAGTTCTATGGACTTTGGCCTTTTGACTGTAGAAGTACCGGCAATGAAGCCTCACTATCTCTGGAAGGATGAAATTCCAAAGGGTAAGATTGGCGACTATATAATTGCTAGCTCTTCTGCATTTCCTGCACTAAAACCTCATAAAATCGATGGAAAAACCTATATCGATGGTGGCTACGAAAACAATATGCCAATCCACATGGCAGTTGAGCGCGGTGCAACGAATATCATTGCAATCTATCTTGATGCAGTCGGTAGATATGACAAGGACAAGGAAATGTCTAGCTCCGAAAACATCAAGCTCATAAGCCCTAAATGGGACCTCGGCTCCTTCCTCGTATTTGATCCTGATAACACAGAGAATATTATGAGGCTTGGATATCTAGATGCAATGAAGGTCTTCGGAATTTACGACGGCGAGCTTTATAGCTTTGCTAAGAAGGAATTCGACAAGAAGACTCTCAAAAAAATAGATGATCTAGCATCAATATTTGAGCTAGATCCTTTGATTCTATATACGAGAAAAAGTTTTATCGCAAGACTTGTTGATATTATTATAGAGTTCAACAAGCGCAGCGATGCTTTGAAAGAGCAGGAACTAAATCCAAATACTATCAAAGCATACCTAAATAGCCTCAATAAGAAAACAGTGGTTATTTTGATAGCCAAAAATCTCAAAGAAAATGGAGAAGTCTCGATATTCAACAAATCTTATATCAAGAAACTTCTCCCTGCTGAGATAAGCGCTGCAAAATTGCTTCTTAGCTTTGAGCTCCTGTAAACCTGAGCGTTGCGCCAAGGAAATTGGATAGTCTCTCACTCTTAGGGTTTTCGAAGATTTCCCTAGAGCTTCCTTCCTCAACAATAGTTCCCGCATCCATAAAGATTATGCGGTCTGCAACCTCTCTTGCAAAGTTCATCTCGTGAGTTACAACAATCATTGTCATATCCTGGCAGGAGAGATCTTTCATCACGGAAAGCACCTCTCCTGTTGTCTCGGGATCGAGTGCCGATGTCGGTTCATCAAAGAGCATCAAATCAGGCTCCATGGCTAAAGCCCTTGCTATTGCAACTCTTTGTTTTTGTCCGCCAGAAAGCTGAGCTGGATACGCGCCTTCCTTATCGCTTAGTCCGACCATAGCAAGCAGCTTCTTTGCTTTTTCCTCAGCATCTTTGCGCTTTATTTTCTTTACCTTCACCGGAGCATAGCTTATATTCTCAAGGCATGTCATGTGTGGAAAAAGGTTAAAGTTTTGAAAAACCATCCCGCATTTTCCATCTAGCTCTAGGTTTCCCGATGTCACTTTTTCAAGTCCACCTATGCATCTTAGGAATGTGCTTTTCCCTGATCCCGAAGGTCCGATAATCGCAACAGTCTCTCCTTTTTTGATATTGAGCTTAACGCCTTTGACTGCATCTTCTGTTCCGAATCGCTTACTTATATTGTCCGCTCTAAGTGTGTAACTCATCCCTTAACTCTCTCTTGCAAAATTCTCTATGCTGACTTTGCATCATACTTTTTAAAATACTTTTCTAACTTACCTGCACCAAAGGTTAAAGCCCCTGTCATAATTAGATATATTACCGCTGCTACAACAAATGGTGTCATATCTGTAAGTCTGTTTACCGTTGTGCTTGTTGATCTCATCAAATCGATTACGGTACCTATTGTCGACGCAAGCGCTGTGTCTTTTACAAGCGTAATTGCTTCATTTACAACTGGTGGAAGCACTGCCTTCATAGTCTGCGGAAGGATGATGTCCTTCATAGTTGCAAACTTTGATATACCAAGTGCCTCTGCTGCCTCATACTGTCCCTCATCTACGCTTGCAATTCCGCCCCTATAAATCTCTCCGAAATACGCTGCGTAATTCAAAACAAATGTCAGAATTACTGCAAGAAATGGATTGATTTTTACTCCAAGGCTTATTGGGAAGAAATAGTAGAAGAAGTAAAGCTGCAGTATCAGCGGAGTTCCTCTAAAAATCCATATGTATATTTTGCAAAACCATCTTATCGGCAGGATTTTACTCTCGCTTCCCAGCGCAAATGGTAACCCTAGTGGCAGTGAAAGTACCAGTGTCAAAACGAATATAGCAACTGTTACCTTTGCTCCGCTAAGTAAAAATGGTAAGTATTCTAAAATTGTATTCATTTTCTATTTCACTTCTTCGTAAACAACTATATCTTCTCCGAACCACTTCTTGCTTATCTCTGATGCAGTTCCATCATCTATTAGTTCCTTGAGCGCCTTATTGACTTTATCGCGCATCTTTGTATTACTCTTCTCAAAACCTATTACATAGTAATCGTTTCCAAATGAGAACTCGCATTTCTTCATAATGCCATCAAGATTCTTGTTTGCATACTCACCAAGCACTTGGTCTACAACGATTACATCTACACGTCCTGCCCTTAGGTCCATGATTGCATCATCATATGTGTCATACTCAGATACATTATCTGCAAAACTCTTGTAGTTCTTATCAGCCTTAATCATGGCAAGAGCTGATGAATCAACCTGTGTTCCTATCTTTAGATTAGCAAGTTCACTAGAATCCTTAACATCAACATCCGATGAATTTAGTGCCATTACCACAATCTTGTTATCTAGATACTTAGCTGAAAGAGCCATCTTTTCTTTTCTTTCAGGTGTAACTGACATTCCATTCCATACACAGTCAATAGATCCTGACTTTAACTCCATCTCCTTTGAATCCCAATCAATTGCCTTGAAGTCGACCTTCATATTTAGCTTCTTTCCGACAGCCTTTGCCATATCAATATCAAAGCCAACTAGCTTGCCCTTCGCATCTCGGAAGCCCATAGGAGCAAAGGTATCGTCAAGCCCCACAACCAAGGTGTCTTTAGATTCCTTCTTCGTATCATCCTTGCCTCCGCATGCTGTCAAAGCACATGTCATAATCAAAGTTAATATAACCGCTGAGATTATAAATCTCTTACTTCTCTTTCCTTTTGTTTCTCCTATAAACATTCTATTCTTAGCCATTTTATTTCCCTTCACTTTATTGATTTATCGTGCTAAAGTATTAATGTGTTAAATATACCATTGAAAATTCAAACTGTCAACACCGTTTTTTAAATTTTTATAAAAAATACCGGCACTGTTGTGCCGGCATCTTATGTCTACTTGTAATTTGACCTATTACTCGATGATCTCTGTTACAACACCTGAACCTACTGTTCTGCCACCTTCTCTGATAGCGAATCTTAGGCCTTCTTCGATAGCGATTGGTGTGATCAAATCAATCTCCATGATTACGTTATCTCCAGGCATGCACATCTCTGTTCCTTCTGGTAACTTTAGGTCTCCTGTTACGTCTGTTGTTCTGAAGTAGAACTGTGGTCTGTATCCGTTAAAGAATGGTGTATGTCTTCCGCCTTCTTCCTTCTTTAGTACGTATACCTGTCCCTTGAACTTTGTATGTGGGTGAATTGTTCCTGGTGCTGCTAGAACCTGTCCTCTTTCGATTTCGTTTCTCTGTACACCTCTTAGTAGTGCTCCTACATTGTCTCCTGTCTCTGCCTCATCTAGAAGCTTTCTGAACATCTCTAGACCTGTTACTACTACTTTTCTCTTCTCTTCTGTGAGTCCGATGATTTCTACTTCCTCACCAACCTTTAGTACGCCTCTCTCAACTCTTCCTGTTGCTACTGTTCCTCTTCCTGTGATTGAGAATACGTCCTCTACTGGCATTAGGAATGGCTTATCGTTATCTCTTTCTGGTTCTGGGATGTAGCTATCTACTGCTTCGAATAGCTCTACAATCTTGTCTCCCCACTCGCTTGCTGGATCTTCTAGTGCCTTAAGCGCTGATCCTCTGATGATTGGTGTGTCATCTCCTGGGAAGTCATACTCTGATAGTAGTTCTCTTACTTCCATCTCTACTAGATCTAGAAGTTCTTCGTCATCTACCATATCGCACTTGTTTAGGAATACGATGATGTATGGTACGCCTACCTGTCTTGATAGAAGGATGTGCTCTCTTGTCTGTGGCATTGGTCCATCTGTTGCTGCTACTACTAGGATAGCTCCGTCCATCTGTGCAGCACCTGTGATCATGTTCTTTACATAGTCAGCGTGGCCTGGGCAGTCAACGTGCGCGTAGTGGCGGTTTGGTGTCTCATACTCAACGTGTGATGTTGAGATTGTGATTCCTCTTTCCTTCTCTTCTGGTGCCTTATCGATCTTGTCGAACTCAACCTTCTCACCTAGTCCATATCTCTGGTTTAGTGTTGTTGTGATCGCAGCTGTAAGTGTTGTCTTACCGTGGTCTACGTGTCCGATTGTACCGATATTGATATGTGGTTTGTTTCTTTCAAATTTCTGTTTTGCCATTATTATATTCCTCCAATTAGGTTACTTGCTTGCATTAACCTTTTCAACAAGGTTATCTGGAAGCTTCTCAAAGTGGTCAAACTGCATTACATATACACCACGACCCTGTGTCTTAGATCTAAGGTCTGTTGCATATCCAAACATTTCTGATAGAGGTACCATACCTCTAACTGCTACAGCGCCGTTGTTCATATCTGAGCCTTCGATTCTTCCTCTTCTTGAAGAGATATCACCGATTACATCGCCCATATACTCATCCGGAACGGTTACCTCTACCTTGAATATAGGCTCAAGGAGAACTGGCTTACCCTTCTTTGCTGCTTCTCTAAATGCCATGGATGCTGCTACCTTAAATGCCATTTCAGATGAGTCAACTTCGTGGTATGAACCATCATATAGTTCAACACCTACATCGACTACCTGATATCCAGCAACTGGACCAGTCTCCATCGCTTCTTTGATACCTGCCTCGATAGGTCCGATATATTCCTTAGGAACCGCACCGCCGACGATTGAGTTGATGAACTCGAATCCAGCACCTGGCTCGCGTGGGAATACCTTGATCTTAACGTGACCGTACTGACCGTGACCACCAGACTGCTTAGCATACTTGTGATCGACATCTGCAGTTTCTGTAATTGTTTCTTTGTATGAAACCTGTGGCTTACCTACGTTAGCCTCTACCTTGAACTCACGAAGAAGTCTATCTACGATGATTTCTAGGTGGAGCTCACCCATACCTGCGATGATGGTCTGTCCTGTATCTTCGTTTGTGTATGTCTTGAAAGTTGGATCTTCTTCAGCAAGCTTTGCCAAAGCGATACCCATCTTTTCCTGACCTGCCTTTGTCTTAGGCTCGATAGCAATCTCAATTACTGGATCTGGGAATTCCATTGACTCAAGAACAATTTCATCCTTTTCGTCGCAGAGTGTGTCACCTGTTGTAACATCCTTTAGACCTACAGCTGCAGCGATATCTCCTGAGTAAACCTTCTCGATTTCCTCTCTCTTGTTAGCGTGCATCTGAAGGATTCTTCCGAGTCTTCCCTTCTTGCCCTTTGTTGAGTTATAAACATATGAGCCTGATTCAATAGTTCCTGAATATACTCTGAAGAACGCAAGCTTTCCTACGAATGGGTCAGCCATGATCTTAAACGCTAGTGCTGAGAATGGAGCCTCATCTGATGAAGGTCTTTCAGCCTCTTCTCCAGTAACAGGGTCAACACCCTTGATAGCTGGGATATCAACTGGTGATGGCATATAGTCGATAACTCCATCGAGCATCATCTGTACACCCTTGTTTCTGTAAGCTGATCCGCAGAATACAGGAACCATCTGGCAATCAATTGTCTGCTTACGGATAGTTGTCTTCACTTCTTCGATTGTCAGCTCTTCACCATCGAGGAACTTCATCATGAGTTCTTCGTCGCACTCAGCAACTGACTCAATCATCTTTTCTCTCCACTCCTGAGCTATTTCCATCATATCTTCAGGAATATCTGTAATCTCGAATTCTTTTCCGAGATCATCCTTATAAATTTCCGCCTTCATAGTTACCAAGTCAATGATACCTACGAATGTTTCTTCTACTCCGATTGGTAGCTGAACAGGCACGGCGTTAGCCTTAAGTCTATCCTTTACCATATCTACTACCCTGTAGAAATTAGCTCCTAGGATATCCATCTTGTTGATGAAAATCATTCTTGGAACTCCGTATTTTTCAGCCTGTCTCCAAACTGTTTCGGACTGTGGTTCAACACCACCCTTAGCGCAGAGTACTGTAACCGCACCGTCAAGTACTCTAAGCGATCTTTCTACTTCAACTGTAAAGTCTACGTGGCCTGGAGTATCAATGATATTGATTCTGTTTCCCTTCCACTGTGCAGTAGTCGCAGCAGAAGTAATGGTAATACCACGTTCCTGTTCCTGTTCCATCCAGTCCATAACAGCTGCGCCGTCATGTGTCTCACCAATCTTGTGTGACTTACCTGTATAGAAGAGGATTCTTTCGGTTGTGGTAGTCTTACCAGCATCGATGTGAGCCATGATACCGATATTTCTTGTGTTCTCTAATGAGAATTCTCTACCTGCCATTACTTTTCCTCCGTCTAATCAAACTACCATCTGAAATGTGCAAATGCCTTATTAGCCTCTGCCATTCTATGTGTATCTTCTTTCTTCTTAACTGATGCGCCTGTGCTGTTAGCTGCGTCAATCAGTTCCTTTGCAAGTCTCTCTGCCATGGTTCTCTCGCCTCTTGCTCTAACAGCTGCTGTGAGCCATCTTAGTGCAAGTGTCTGTCTTCTCTCAGGTCTAACCTCAATAGGTACCTGATAGTTCGCACCACCGATTCTTCTTGCTTTTACTTCTAAAACAGGCATGATGTTGTTCATTGCCTTATCAAATACTTCCAATGGTTCTTCACCAGTGATTTCCTTCACCTTGTCGAAAGCTCCGTAAACGATAGCCTGAGCTACGCCCTTCTTACCATCTAGCATGATACTGTTGATAAGCTTTGCTACAACAAGATTTCCGTATACTGGATCAGGAAGTACTATACGTTTTGGTGTGTTTCCTTTTCTTGGCACTTCTCTTCCTCCCTCGCTTATTAACATCAAAATATAAACTTCGATATCTCATTCGCGGTATGCTACTAATTGCACGACTTCTCTTCACCGATACTCAAAGCGTAAGTGCTCTGGTCGATTACTCTGGATGACCCGGCAATCTTGTGGTCATTCAGTCTGTCCGGGGGTACTCGACAAAATTCGCTAAACGCTATTTGCCGTGGCGCTCAATATAAAATATATCAAGGGCTTAGTTCCCGATTGCTTGAATCAATAATTTACTTACTTTTTCTTTGGTTTCTTGGCACCGTACTTTGAACGAGCCTGACCTCTGTCATTAACTCCAGCTGTGTCGAGTGTTCCTCTGATGATGTGATATCTTACACCAGGGAGGTCCTTAACTCTTCCACCTCTGATAAGCACTACGCTGTGCTCCTGAAGGTTGTGACCGATTCCAGGAATGTACGCTGTTACCTCAATTCCGTTAGTTAGACGTACTCTGGCAACTTTTCTAAGAGCTGAGTTAGGCTTCTTAGGTGTTACTGTCTTAACAGATGTGCAAACGCCTCTCTTCTGTGGTGAATGAGTATCTGTTGCTGTTCTCTTAAGAGCATTCATACCCTTTCCGAGAGCTGGTGCAGTAGATTTCTTTACAGCACTTGTTCTGCCCTGACGTACTAATTGATTGATTGTAGGCATTGATTTCTCCTTTCCTTGATATATTATTTACAGCTAAACTGACCCTCATGAATATCAGGGCCAGTTTAGTGAAAACCAAACCTTATTCTACCATAAATTTTCTCGATGTGCAAGCGATGAAACTATTCTTCTTCAGGTGCTTCTACCTGTTCTTCGAAATCTGTCTCACTTGCGATTTCTCCGATTTCTATATCCTCAAGATTTGAAATGTATTCGTTAACGGATACGCTCTCATCTTCGTCTATTTCCTCGAAGATTGGCTCCACATCGCTCTGTGGTCTAATCTGCTGAACACTCTTTTCTTCCTCACGAGCTCTTCTCTCAGCTTCTCTCTGCGCTTCAACCTCGCTTAGGTATTCGTCGATGTCAGCCTGATGCTCACCGTAATCAAGATTGATGTTGCGGTACTTCTTCATACCTGTACCTGCAGGTATGAGCTTACCGATGATAACATTTTCCTTGAGTCCGAGTAGCTTATCGTTCTTACCCTTGATAGCAGCATCTGTAAGCACTCTTGTTGTTTCCTGGAATGAAGCCGCTGACAAGAACGAATTTGTTGCAAGCGATGCCTTCGTGATTCCGAGCAGAACTCGCTTTCCGCTAGCTGGTGCCTTGCCCTCAGCCTCAGCATTGCTGTTAGCTTCTGCAAGTTCCAGTCTAGTGTACATGCTACCTGGGAGAAGATCTGTATCACCTGGATCTTCAATCTTGAACTTTGATAGCATCTGGCTAGCGATAATCTCAATGTGCTTATCGTTGATGTCTACACCCTGGTTCTTATATACACGCTGAACTTCCTTGAGTAGGTACTGGTAAACACCCTCTACTCCGTTCAGTCTCATGATATCATGTGGATTGAGCGGACCACTTGTGATGTTTCCACCCTTCTTTACTTCGTCTCCAACCTTTACTGCAAGGCGAGCTCCGTAAGGAACGATGTAGGTCTTATCGCCTTCCTCTTCGCTTCGAACGATAACCTCTGTCTTGTTATCTGTTCTAGCTTTGATTTCGCGGACAACACCATCTTCCTCACAGATTTCTGCAAGTCCCTTTGGCTTTCTTGCCTCAAATAGCTCCTCTACTCTAGGAAGACCGTGTGTAATATCAGATCCAGCGACACCACCAGTATGGAAGGTTCTCATTGTAAGCTGTGTACCAGGCTCACCGATTGACTGAGCAGCTATGATACCGATTGATTCACCGATATTAACATGCTCACCTGTCGCAAGGTTTCTTCCGTAGCACTTAGCACAGATACCTGATTTACTGTTACATGTCATTGCTGATCTAATTGTTACAGCTTCAATACCTGCTTCTACTACCTCTAGTGACTGATCATCGCCGATTTCCTCGTTAGCTTTAACGATAACACGTCCATCTCTTGGATCAACTATATCGTTTAGTGCAGTTCTTCCCGCGATTCTCTGATTTAACGGTTCGATAATTTCCTTACCATCCACAAACGCTCTTACTTCGACACCCTCTGTGCTTCCGCAATCTATATCTCTTACGATTACGTTATGTGAAACGTCTACAAGTCTTCTTGTTAGGTAACCTGAATCGGCTGTACGAAGAGCTGTATCGGCAAGACCCTTACGAGCACCATTTGATGAAATAAAGTACTCGAGTACTGATAGACCTTCACGGAAGTTAGCCTTGATAGGAATCTCTACCGTGTGTCCTGTAGCGTTCGCCATAAGTCCACGCATACCACCGATCTGTCTGATCTGGTTCTTACTACCTCTGGCTCCTGATGTTGCCATGATATTTAGGTTATTTGCAGGCTCTAGCGAATCCATCAAAGCGTCTGCGACGTCATCTGTTGTCTTATTCCAGATTTTGATGATTTGCTCGTATCTTTCTGAATTTGATACAAGACCTGCTCTATATGCCTTTTCGTACTTATCAACTTCCTGCTGAGCAGCCTCGATGATTTCCCACTTGCTGTCAGGAATTTTCATGTCATCGATACCGATAGAAACAGCAGCCTTTGTTGAGTACTTGTATCCCATAGACTTGATGTAGTCAAGCATCAAAACGGTTCCTGTGTTTGCATGAACCTTGAAGCACTTGTCGATTATCTCGCCTAGCTTCTTCTTTCCACAGAGGAAGTTAACCTCTAGTGAATATGGATCCTTGCTTCTGTCTATGTAACCTAGGTCCTGTGGAAGTCCCTGGTTGTATATGAATCTACCTACTGTTGACTCTACTAGTCCGCCGCGAAGATCTTCTGGACCATCAAACATTCTAACCTTTACCTTAGCGTGAATGTTTACTACTCCATCGTGATATGCCATGATCATTTCATCCATATCTGTGAAGACCTTGCCGTCACCCTTTTCAGGTATTCTCTCAAAGCCAGCTACCTTGTTAGCCTCAGAAAGCTTAACATCTGTGAACTCGTCCATAGCATAAACTGTACGTTCCTTACCATTTACGACTTCAACCTTGCGAGCTGTACCTGGATATGTCAAGTAGTATGCACCTAGAATCATATCCTGTGTAGGTGCTGTGATAGGTGAGCCGTCCTTTGGTGCCAGAATGTTGTTAACTGACAACATTAGGAATCTAGCCTCAGCCTGTGCTTCTACAGATAGCGGTACGTGGACAGCCATCTGGTCTCCGTCAAAGTCTGCGTTAAATGGCGTACAAACGAGCGGATGAAGCTTGATTGCCTTACCTTCTACTAGTACTGGCTCAAATGCCTGAATACCTAGTCTGTGAAGGGTCGGCGCACGGTTGAGCATTACTGGATGCTCTTTGATTACCTCTTCGAGAACGTCCCAAACTTCTGGCTTAACCTTCTCTACGAGTTTCTTAGCATTTTTGATATTGTGTGCATAGCCCTGAGCTACTAGTTCCTTCATGATGAAAGGCTTGAAAAGCTCTAGCGCCATCTTCTTTGGAAGACCGCACTGGTAGAACTTTAGCTCTGGACCTACAACGATAACCGAACGTCCTGAGTAGTCTACACGCTTACCAAGAAGGTTCTGACGGAAACGTCCCTGCTTACCCTTGAGCATGTCAGATAGTGACTTGAGCGCTCTTGAACCAGGTCCTGTAACAGGTCTTCCACGACGTCCATTATCTATTAGTGAATCAACTGCCTCTTGAAGCATTCTCTTCTCGTTTCTGACGATGATGTCAGGCGCTCCGAGTTCAAGAAGTCTCTTGAGACGGTTGTTTCTGTTAATTACTCTTCTGTAAAGGTCATTCAGATCTGATGTTGCAAATCTGCCACCGTCGAGCTGTACCATTGGACGAAGATCTGGTGGAATTACTGGAACAACTTCCATAATCATCCACTCAGGCTTGTTGTCTGAAAGTCTCAGTGCTTCTACAACCTCAAGACGTCTAACGATACGAATCTTCTTCTGTCCGCTTGCATCTTGAAGCTTTTCGCGTAGATCAGCTGATAGCTCATCAATATCGATATTCTGAAGAAGTGTTCTAACAGCCTCAGCACCCATAGCTGCTTTGAATCTGTCTCCGAACTGTTCCTTAGCCTCACGATATTCGATTTCCGATAGGATTTCCTTGTATGCTAAAGATGTATCTCCTGGATCAGTTACGATGTAAGCTGCAAAGTAGAGCACCTTCTCAAGATTTCTTGGAGTAATGTCTAGGACAAGACCCATCCTCGAAGGGATACCCTTAAAGTACCAGATGTGAGAAACTGGAGCCGCAAGTTCAATGTGGCCCATTCTCTCTCTTCTTACCTTAGCCTTTGTAACTTCTACGCCGCAACGGTCGCAGACTATACCCTTATATCTGATTCTCTTGTATTTACCACAGTGGCACTCCCAGTCCTTCATAGGTCCGAAGATGCGTTCACAAAAGAGGCCATCGCGTTCTGGTTTCAGAGTTCTGTAGTTTATTGTCTCTGGCTTTGTTACTTCACCGTGAGACCACTCTAAAATCTTATCTGTTGAAGCAAGCTTAATCTGCAGCGAATCAAAATGATTTAATTCATAATTATTCGGTTTCTTATTTGATACTTCTGTCAAAGCTCTGCGCCCCTTTCTTATATTTCTATATCTGATTGGTCAGCTGAGTCCTCTTCACTCTCTTCTTGACCTTCTTCGCTCAATCCGAATCCCTTAGAATAGAGTTCCTGCTCATTCTCGATGCGATTGTCAACATCCATGATGCTGTCGATTCCCGAAGGTCCTTCGTACTCTGAGAACTCCCTGAGTTCCAATTCCTTGTTGTCTTCATCGAGAACTCTTACATCCAGTGCAAGTGACTGCATTTCCTTGATGAGAACCTTGAAGGACTCAGGAATTCCTGGTTCAGGAATATTCTCGCCCTTAACGATTGACTCATAGGTCTGCACTCTTCCGACGATATCATCGGACTTGACAGTAAGAATCTCTTGAAGTGTATATGCAGCGCCGTATGCTTCTAGCGCCCAAACTTCCATCTCTCCGAAACGCTGTCCACCGAACTGAGCTTTACCACCCAGAGGCTGCTGCGTAACGAGTGAGTAAGGACCCGTACTTCTTGCGTGAATCTTATCATCAACAAGATGGTGAAGTTTCAGCATGTACATGTATCCTACAGTTACTGCATTATCAAAGTATTCACCTGTTCTACCGTCTCTGAGCTTAAGTTTACCTGTCTCAGAGTATCCGCAATCTACTAATAGCTCACGAATATCCTTCTCAGATGCTCCATCAAATACAGGTGTTGCGATGTACCAGCCCTTTGTCTTTGCTGCAAGACCAAGGTGAACCTCAAGTACCTGTCCTACGTTCATTCGGGAAGGTACGCCCAAAGGATTCAGCATGACCTGAAGGCTGTTGCCATTCTCCATGAATGGCATATCCTCTTCCGGTAGGATTCTTGAGATGACACCCTTGTTACCGTGACGGCCGGCCATCTTATCTCCGACATTAATCTTTCTCTTTGTTGCGATATATACTCTTACAAGCTTGTTAACGCCAGGATTTAGCTCATCCCCGTTCTCTCTTGTAAAGATTTTAACATCAACAACTATACCAGTTTCACCATGTGGAACCTTCAGAGAAGTATCTCTTACTTCTCTAGCCTTTTCGCCGAAGATAGCTCTTAGGAGTCTCTCTTCTGCGCTCAGGTCGTTCTCTCCCTTAGGTGTAACCTTACCAACCAGAATGTCAGTAGCGTTTACTTCAGCACCTATGCGAATGATTCCATCCTCGTCTAGGTCCCTAAGTGCGTCTTCACCGACATTAGGAATATCTCTTGTAATTTCTTCAGGTCCGAGCTTAGTATCTCTTGCCTCTGACTCGTATTCAACGATATGAAGTGATGTCAAAACATCGTCCATAAGAAGTCTTTCGTTAAGGATGATAGCATCCTCGTAGTTGTAGCCTTCCCAAGTCATGAATCCAATCAAAAGATTCTTACCTAGAGCAATTTCACCTAGATCTGTTGAAGGACCATCAGCGATTACTTCACCCTCTTCAACATGCTCGCCATGACTAACAATAGGTCTCTGGTTGATGCATGTTCCCTGGTTTGAACGCTTGAACTTGAGTAGCTTGTATTCGTCTACTTCGTTATTGTCATCTCTTCTAATACGAATCTCATCAGCATCTACAAACTCGATTGTTCCTGCATGCTTAGCAAGTGAAACAACACCAGAGTCTCTAGCTGCCTTGTACTCCATTCCTGTACCAACGTATGGCGCCTCAGTTACGAGTAGAGGAACCGCCTGACGCTGCATGTTGGATCCCATCAAAGCACGGTTAGCATCGTCGTTTTCTAGGAACGGAATCATAGCAGTAGCTACTGAAACTACCTGCTTAGGTGATACGTCCATCATATCGACAACTTCTCTTGGGAACATAGCGATTTCGCCAGCATTACCTCTTGCTGCAACCTTTGCATTGATAAATCTGCCGTTTTCGTCAAGAGGCTCATTAGCCTGAGCTACAATCATTAGCTCTTCATCATCAGCATCTATATATCTGATTTCTTCAGTTACGATGCCCTCGCCCTTCTTAACAACTCTATATGGGGTTTCAATGAATCCGTACTCATTGATAATTCCGTATGTTGTAAGCGAACCGATAAGACCGATGTTTGGTCCTTCCGGAGTCTCTATAGGACACATTCTTCCGTAGTGAGAATGGTGTACGTCTCTAACTTCAAAGCCAGCTCTTTCTCTTGACAGACCACCTGGTCCAAGAGCTGAAAGTCTTCTCTTATGTGTAAGTTCTGCGAGTGGATTGTTCTGGTCCATGAACTGTGAAAGCTGTGAGCTTCCGAAGAACTCCTTAATCGCAGCAGTCACAGGTCTGATATTCATCAAAGCCTGAGGTGTAGCGAGCTCTAGATCCTGAATTGTCATTCTCTCCTTAACAACTCTCTCCATTCTAGCAAGACCGATTCTGAACTGATTCTGAAGCAATTCTCCAACAGTTCTAAGTCTTCTATTTCCGAGATGATCTATATCATCAACTCCACCTATACCATAGTTCAGGTTCAGCAAATAGCTGACTGAAGCGATAATATCAGCCATGATGATGTTCTTAGGTGAAAGCTCATCTCTGCGAAGTCTAAGCTGACGTCTTACTTCCTCTTCGTCATCATTTTCGTTTAGGATTTCCATGAGAACAGGATAGTAAACCTTCTCAGCCACGCCAAGCTCAGTAACATCAAAATCAACAAAGCCCTTAATGTCAACGAAGTTATTACCTATTACCTTTGTCACATTCTCATGAGAATCATCGTGCATAGCGTAAACCATTACATAGTTAACACCTGCATCTTCTATAGTCTTAGCAAGAGTTCTTGAAACTCTGCCATCCTTCTCAATCAAAATCTCACCTGTGCTTGGATCGATTACATCTTCTGCCACTACTGCATCTACCAATCTATTTGCCAGGCCTAATTTCTTATTGTATTTATATCTTCCAACCTTAGCGAGGTCGTATCTCTTAGGGTCAAAAAATAGGGAATTCAAAAGTGACTTGGCGCTGTCCACTGTAGGTGGTTCACCAGGTCTAAGTCTCCTGTATATCTCTCTTAGTCCACTCTCGTAGTCAGTCGTTGAATCCTTCTCAAGTGTCTTAAGAAGTCTCTCATCTGGACCAAAGATATCAATAATCTCCTTGTCAGATGCGATACCTAAAGCTCTTAGCAGAGTTGTAAGAGGCTGCTTACGAGTTCTGTCAACTCTAACAGAAAGGGTCTCTACCGCATCGGTTTCGTACTCTAACCATGCACCCCTGTTAGGTATAATCTGTGAAGAATATAGCTTTCTATTCGATTTATCTGTCTCGACGCTGAAGTATGGCCCAGGTGAACGCACGAGCTGGGTTACAATAACTCTCTCTGCACCGTTATATATGAAAGTACCTTTTTCGGTCATCAAAGGGAAATCGCCCATGAAGACTTCTTGTTCCTTCACTTCGCCAGTTTCCTTGTTAACCAATCTAACTCTTACCTTCAGTGGTGCTGCGTATGTTACATCTCTCTCCTTGCACTCCTCCTGCTCGTACTTTGGGGGATCGCTTAGGGAATAATCAATGAATTCCAATACGAGATTATTCGCATAATCCTTGATTGGGGAGATGTCTTCAAATACTTCCTTCAATCCTTCATCCAAGAACCATTTGTATGATTTTGTCTGAATATCAATGAGGTTAGGCATTTCACTAACTTCATTAATTTTAGAGAAGGTCATACGCTCTTTTCTACCTACTTCTATAGGTTTTGGCATTTTCATCACTCCTTACGTCTCAACAGTTTACATTCGTGTGGCAGTCTATTATTTTATCACAATAAAATCAATAGGTCAACCACTTGACATTCATTTTACATCAACCCCTGACATTCATTTTATAGGTACAGCAATAACGACCGGTATGTGTATATCCGGCGCAGCTATGGGAGATAAATTTTCACCTCTCTCAGATTCCACTAACCTTACCGCAGGTGTTTCAGAGACGAATTTGTTTGATCATGTTAAGGCATGGTCCCCGATGATACTTTGGACATCATGCGGTGCTCACCACACATTGATGCTTGGAGTTTCCCCTATACAATACGCTCCTTATGCATTTATCCCTCTGCTTGCTCCGGTTATAGCGCTTGCGGAAGCTTATACAGGACGTCTTGTTATATGGGCTGACGGAAAGCAATCCGGTTTGTTTTCCAAGAAAACTCAAACAGAAGAAACCTGCACCTGCACCCGATTATTCTTTGGCAATAAGCTTGAAGGCTCTAAAAGAAAATACTACAAGAGAAAGAGTAAAAAATAGAGAGACCGCATAAAAAAGCGACGCGTCGGAATATCTCGTTCCGGCACGTCGCCTTTTAAATCGGCACTTTAAATTATCGTGTAGGTGCAAAAATCTCTCCATAGGGTATGATTTGATTGAGCCTGTGAAAAAAACTAAAGGGGCAACGGTCAGTATTTCCAAGTAGCGAGGCATATGGAAAATTTACGCTTAGTGCTCATTTTCTTAAATCTCCCTTGTAACAAAACTCAACATGCACGCAATATTCGTTAGTATTCCCACTGATATCCAGCTTTTGTCATATCCTCGCGTATCTTATCTCTAATATATACACCTTTATACATTCCCTTTATATTGTTTTTAGAACGATAATATTTTTGAAAGTCAATCAGCTGTTTTGCTTTATTATTTTTTTCTTTAATTGATATGTAATAACCTTCACTGTTTAGATATTTCATAATCTCATTAGTGTTAGGCCCCATTTTTACACTGTAGATGATCTCTCCATTTCTTATTTCAAACTCTGAAACTTGACAGTCAAGGCTCAATAAATACATATTCATGTCTAAATTGATTAAGAGTTTTGTATTATATATAGCATTACTCATTCTAAGTATGGAGTAGCACGAATAAATGGATATAAATATCGAAACTAATACAATTAAAGCAAATCTTTTATTTAATCTATCCACTTGTAGCCTCCTTCTCTAAGCTCTTTTATAATATGATCCCTAATCTGTACAGTTGAGTTTCTGTTTATATCTTTACCATATTTTATCATATTATCAATATTTTCCTTCATTGTTCCTTCTAAAGGATAACCTTTATCATTCATATATTTCATTACAGCATCATTACCGACTTTTATTTTATTCTCTACTTGAATTAATGCAGTACTAAAAAACGACGGATACATCCTTATTCATTAAAAAAAGTTTGAATGTATCCTGCGTTAATTTTTACCAATATTCTAATATGGTGTTCTCATTATTAATCTTAAATACTATTTGATTTCTATACTTTCTAGCGCTTCATGTAAGCTCTTCAACTCTAGATAGTTTCGCACTACAAATGCTAGACATACTATATTAATAAATAAAAGTACACATAATATAATTTTTCGCTTAGTGCTCATTTTCTTAAATCTCCCTTGTAAAACGTAAACAGCTATAGATTTTAAAAAACAAGGTCATCTCCATTGGTATCCAGAGGCTTTCATATCAATCCGTATATTCTCGCTAATATCCTTGAACTTACCTTTGATTCTGTGTTTAGCACGATAATCCTTTTGAAAGTCAATCAGCTGTTTCGCTTTATTATTTTTCTCTTTAATTGATATGTGATAACCTTCACTGTTTAGATATTTTATAATCTCATTAGTGTTGGGTCCCGTTTTTACACTGTAGATGATCTCCCCATTGATTATTTCAAACTCTGAAACTTGACAGTCAAGGCTCAATAAGTACATATTCATGTCTACTTGAATTATATATTGTTTAGCATAAATAAAATTCGATGTTTTGTATATATAAAAAAGTGAAGTTAGTGAGAAAAATATAGAAACGCAAATAACTAAAGCAAACCTATTATTTAGTCTATCCATTTGTAACCTCCTTTATCTAATCCATTAATAATATCTTTGACAACAAGTACAGTTGAATCTTTATTTCTGTGCTTACCATATTTTCTTAAACTTTCAATATTATCTTTCATTGAGCCTTTTAATGGATAGCCTTTATTATCCATATATCTCATAACAGCTTCTGTATTTGGTCCAAATCTTATGACACACTCATCATTAACTTGAGTGACATATGAATCTGTTGTTGTTGCTAATTCAACTTTAATTATATTTTCTGCAAGAATTCTAGCATTATAGTCATTATTCATATCGCTAGCAAAATCCATAAGCGAAGAAAGTCCCGGGATAGAAATATAATCTTGTGCAAGATTAAGTCCTGTCTTCGCCATTATTTTTCTTGTAGAAAATTTATTTTTAGATATATAGTCTCCCAGTACCGCATTCTTGTATTCCCATGCACCTACAAGTCCTTTTCCGAAGGTATGCACCGTAATATCTTTTGTACAGCTTACTGCTCTAGTCGAACTATGAGCAACACCATTTTCATATTTCCAAGCTCCATATTCATATCGATAGGTATGAATCTTTATTGAATATCCATTATGGTATTTAACTTGTCCGACTTTGGTCACCTCTGTTTCTTTAAAAACGGTATTTACAAACTCGGTTATTTCGACCAATTTATTATTTGATTTACCGTTCTTAGTTAACTTAGTTAGGTTTTCATTTAAGTCTGAAACGAGGTTCGGTGCAGATTTTTTGAGCTGCCTGAGTGAAACTATACTATCACCCCTTTTTGTTCTAATTTCCTGTCCATAATATCCCTCAATAATATTATCCAAATCATGAGTCGTACATTTACTTGAGTGTATATGATTAATAATATAGTTATACATAGAAAGCTGGAGCGGAGACATATTTTTCTTCTCGGTATCTGCAAACAGCCCAATCGCTTCCACAGATATTACTTTTTTACCACTCGCATCCTTACAAAATAACAACTTATTCGGATCTATGTTATGGTCTCGAATTGCTGAATATATTGATAGTGCATTTGCAAGCTTCGTTTTAGGAAATTTGCCTTTAGCCCCGGCGATAGATAGGTCATATAGTAACATATTCTGTTTCTTGATCATCGTATTAACTGAGGAATAATACGAACTGCTAGCTTTTTCCAAATTAATAAGGTTACTGAGCTTTTTCTCATAATCTTTCTTTAACGAAAGAGCATTGTCTCGAGCCGCTTTGTAGTGACTTTTGAGTAAATCAAATACTGATGAACAGAATTCAAAATTCCGTTGTATCGTCCTTATATTATCGACCATGCTATCATAGAAGTGATAGTCTTCCTGCTTTTGGTTAATTAATGCCCTTAGCTCATCTTCATCAAGCTGCTCAGTGATTTCATTATTAGAAATCGCTGTTACAAGCTTCTGGTATTGCATAAGGATTTCTACCGAAATATGTTCGAAATAATCGATTGCAATTATATGTGCATGAGCCTGATTTTTCGCAGCCGAAATAGCTAATCCTTCGGATGTACTGTTTGTTACAAGAAAGTTCATTGAATCTCTTATACCGCTTACTAAGGAATAGTATTTATTTGCATTGTCTGTTATACTTTTGGCTTCTGCCTGAATTAGTTTGGGATCAACTTTAAGCCCCATTGCTCACACCCTCTCGCCGTTGGTTGTATTCTGTTTCTTCCTTCTCATTGAATAATTTCCTGCGATAATGTAGTAACGAGTTCAGCACCTCATCTTGTTCATACCTTATGTTTCTCTCCAAACTACGCTGCTCATCAAGTTTCGCAGTTATGTTTCTATCTGTACTGAATCTATAAGCTTCTTCGTCAATCCGATTTAAGCGATGAAATCTTTGCTTCTCCATATCATCGAACTCATTCTTACAGCTCTTTATCAATGTGTCTAAATCTTCAATCTGTTGTTCTAACTTGTCCATACTACCTAAGCCCTCTTTTAATACCTATAATACCTACGCAAAATTCATTCACTAATTTGTATTATCTAAATCTCTTGCAATTTCTTCATCTAAATCTTTAAACTGTTTCCCAAGCTTTGCAAAATTGCTCGCATCAACACGAGCTATGTCTTGATACTTACGATAAATTTGATTTAACATATCCTCTGTTTTACTCATATTAGATTTCACAGATAAATGAGAATAATCGTCATTATCAAAATTCAAGGAAGTAAAATCACTAATATTTGACTTATTTTTTTTCAGAAAATCATCATAACTGGAATCTAATTTTATATTCTTACTCATATTATCTCCGTTTAAGAAAACCTTATTTATCGTATTATATCATGCAATATACTTTTTTTATAGATATATTCTCTTTATCAACCACTTGTTACTTCGGTTCCATCACACTAGTCTTAGTTATCAATGTAGTAGAAAAAAACATAACTTTACAATCGCCATACCGTTTACAACAATGTTACATATAAAATGTGCGGTCATCACAACATATATATTCTTAGTTTTAATATAGGAAATGCTTAATGGCAAAGCCCATATCATACATAGAAATATTCCCCAAATTGCAAGTGCATGTTCCAAAGCATATAAAAACATACTAAAAAGAGTTGTTAAAACCAATATTCTTCTGTTTTTGAATGATATGAGATTCTTCCTGTAGAAACTTTCTTCTACAATTGGTGGTAGGATTATTGTAGAAAATGTAAATAGAATAAGCTTGAACCAATTATTTACTCTTAACTTAATCATTCCGTTATTAAGTTGTGGAAATATATTAGATAAGACGTTTGTAAATGCAAAAGCATGAGCGCAGAACAGTATTGTAAGCAGAACTTGCTTCCAAAAAATGCGTCCTTTTTTTACGGAATTCAACCATTCTTTGATTGAAAAATCTTTTCTCTGCTTGAAATATACTGCCAGTGCTATATAAAATAAAAAAAATATATATATACAATATTTTCGAAAGAACAAGCACGCTAATATAAATAAGCTTTCCACAATAATCGGGAAGATATTTGATTTTATGTACTTACTATCCATACTACATGCTCCAAGTTAATTTTAACATTTGATATCAATTGCAAGCAATAAAACATACGACAAATACAAAAGCAGCAAGCCAAAGCTTAACATTCTGGCAAGCTGCATTTTAAGGTCAATTAGTCTTCTTCCGACTCATCTTGATATGTTCCATCTTCCATTTGCTTCAATCTTACAATATCTATATATCGGTCAAGTCTTGGAAGAAAGTTCTTATGAAAATTTTTCTCGATATTTTTTCTTAGTAAATATATATAACCTGCTGCATACAATCCTATAACAGCTGCAAATGCAGATATTACCACAGTCATCATTAGAAATTCTAGCATCACGCCCATTGCTATACCAAGTACCAAAAAGATAACGCACTCTACCATCAGTAGTACAAATATAGGATTCCCCCATCCGGTCTTTCCCAAGCGATATCTCAAAACTGATTCAGTCCTCAGAGACTGTCTGAGATCAAGTTCTATGCTTGATGTAGCAATCAAAAAAGGTTTTAGGCATTTCCCCTCTTCCGTTTTTTGATATCTCTTTATTCCTGCTTTATCGAGGCGTACCCTTGAAACACGGGTTCCCGCCTTTTCACCAAGGACACCGCCAAGAGCAATTGAAACTAAGTTAAGCGGCTCTGAGATTCTAACTTCACCGTCTACAAAATTGCTCATTACTACTCCTCATTTCTTCGGGCTACAATTAGCCATACAAAAGTACTTATTTCCACAGCTGACATCGCGATCATAACCAAAGCGAAGGCTCCAATCAATATCACTGAGCATGCAAATCCAACTGAGATTAGTATATCTGCAATCATCACAGTTAGGTATACCCACATGCGCCTGCTTTGCTTAAGTTCCTTTGCATCTTCTGTTATGAGTTTGAAGTTTGATGCCAGCAGTATAGCCGATACTAGGATTATCACAACAGTGCATAATCCATATATAATCAGTGAAACTATACTAGATAAGCCAAGCATATCTAGATCAACATACATAAAGCCACCCTGCACAAAGAATATATCTTCAGAAAAGATCTTAAATCCAATATACAAGAGAACCCTAAGTATACTAATAGTTATATACGCACCTGCAAGCCTTGTAACTCTCTTTGATGCATCTATATTCGAAAAAAACTTTGAATCAATATTATTCATTTATTGTATTCTCTGTGCCATCAACAGAAGCTGTATTTTCTACTGGGGCTTCTGTCACAGGTGCTACCGGAGCCTCCTCTACTGGTGTTACTGGGTCAGTCTCTGACGCCTGCTCTGCAACTGGTGTAGCTGTAGGCGCTGGTGCAGCATTCTGATTGTTTATGTTATTAAAGCTGTTATTTGGGTTTGCAGTAGTAAACTGGTGCATTGAATTTCTTGAATTTAGTCCTCTTTCGAACTCACTTTCAGCACCAACTTTTCTTAGCATGCTGATTGAAAGTCCTGATAGAACCCATGTTATGATTCCGAGAACCACATAGTTCAGCGCTAGTACCAAAGCGACACCTGCTGATACAGCTAGCAAGATGAATCCCATCATCTTCATGTTGCTTTTTATGAAAAGTACAATTGCTAGTACGATAGCAACCGCTGAGATAACCTCAAGTCCAATGAATGTGAAACGCTGTAAATTAAATATAAATGCAATATTTGTATCTGTATATGAATACTCTATTATGTAGTTTGTTATTCTTACAAGTATAAATGCAATAACTGTTGCTATGATAAGTGCTCCGTTAATTGCTATTCCCTTTTTTGCAATACTCTGCTGTGTCATAATATTCCCCTCCGTAAAACAAAAGGGAGCCACTATAATAAGCAGCTCCCATTGAAATTGGTTTCAACCAAAGCCCGAGATATTTAGTCGAGCCTAGAACTATTTAAGTTCTACCTTTGCGCCAACTTCCTCAAGCTGAGCCTTCATTGCATCAGCTTCAGCCTTCTCAACGCCTTCCTTTAGAACGCCAGGAGCTCCGTCTACAAGAGCCTTAGCTTCCTTAAGTCCAAGACCTGTAATTTCTCTTACAACCTTGATAACCTTAATCTTCTCTGCACCTACTTCTGCAAGTACAACGTTGAACTCTGTCTGCTCAGCGCCAGCATCTCCACCAGCTACAGCACCAGCTACAGCTACAGGAGCAGCAGCAGATACGCCGAACTCTTCTTCACATGCTTTAACGAGCTCATTTAGCTCTAGTACTGTCATACCTTTGATGGCTTCTATGATCTTATCCTTATCCATTATTATTCTCCTTTTATTTTATAATGTTGATTTTACTTTAAATACTATTCTGTTTTTGCATCAGCAACAGCCTGAAGTGTTCTAACAAATGTTGAAACTGGTGACTGAATGCTTCCCATGAACTTAGCAATAAGCTCATCTCTTGAAGGAATGTTAGCGATAGCTTCAACGCCTGCCTTGTCATAGAATGTTCCTTCTACAACACCTGCCTTGAATTCTACTGCTGGGATTTCCTTAATTAGACCGTTAAGTGTTCTTGCTGGAGCTGTTGCATCAGTCTTGCTGATTGCAATAGCGCTTGGTCCTGCAAGGTGGTCCTTCAATGACTCGAAGTCTGTTCCTTCGATTGCTCTCTTTACGAGAGTATTCTTATATACAGTGTAGTCGACATCTGCCTCACGAAGAGCTCTTCTCATCTTGTCTGCCTGCTCTACTGTGATTCCCATGTAATCAACAAGGATTGCAGACTGTGCTCCGTCAAGTTTAGCTTTAATCTCGTCGATTACTAGCTGTTTCTGTTGTTTTGCTACGTCTGACATTTAGTTCTCCTTTCTGCAATGTGTACATTGCGAATAGCATGCGGTACTCAACAAAAAACCCCATCATTTTGTAGACGGGGTCAATATCTATGTATTGTACCTCGGCAGGAAATTAAGTCTTTCGACACCTGCTGTCTACGGTTTAGTTCTCAATATTAAATTACTAAATTTGAGCTTAGTCAAGAATTGCAGGGTTAACCTTGATTCCAGGTCCCATTGTTGTGGAAACTGAGATGCTCTTCATGTACTGACCCTTTGCTGTAGCTGGCTTAGCCTTGATAATAGCTTCGATTAGTGCCTTGAAGTTCTCCTGTAGTTTCTCTGGACCGAATGATTTCTTACCGATGATAGTGTGAACGATGTTCTGTCTATCCAAACGGTACTCAACCTTACCTGCCTTAATGTCAGCCAATGCTCTCTCTAGGTCCATTGTAACTGTTCCTGATTTTGGGTTTGGCATAAGTCCCTTAGGTCCGAGTACACGTCCTAGCTTACCTACAACACCCATCATGTCCGGTGTAGCAACTACTACATCGAAGTCAAACCAGTTTTCACTCTGGATCTTCTGAGCGAGTTCATCTGCTCCTACATAATCTGCTCCAGCCTTTTCCGCCTCTTCTGCCTTAGCACCCTTAGCGAAAACGAGAACCTTTACTTCCTTACCTGTTCCGTGTGGAAGTACAAGTGCTCCTCTTACCTGCTGGTCAGCGTGTCTTCCGTCTACACCAAGTCTGATGTGGACTTCTACTGTTTCATCAAATTTTGCATGTCCTGTCTCTACGACCTTAGCCATAGCGCCAGGTACATCGTATAAAGTAGCTCTATCTACTTTCTCTGCTACGTTCTTGTAGCCCTTACCTCTCTTTGGCATATTTTACCTCCTGCTGGTTCTATCGGCCTGCTTGCGCTTAGGTTGCATTTTCTTGCACAACCTACTGACCTCCCAGAAAATTAGTCTTCGACAACGATTCCCATACTTCTTGCTGTTCCTGCAATCATGCTTGTAGCTGATTCTAGGTTAGCTGCGTTAAGATCTGGCATCTTTGTCTTTGCGATTTCTTCTACCTGTGCTCTTGAAAGCTTTGCAACCTTTGTCTTGTTTGGTTCTCCTGAACCTGAAGCCAATCCGGCTGCTTTCTTTAGCAATACTGCTGCTGGTGGTGTCTTTGTAATGAACGAAAAGCTTCTGTCCGCATAAACAGTGATTACTACTGGAATGATCATTCCTGGCTGATCCTGTGTCTTTGCATTGAACTGCTTACAAAAGTCCATGATGTTTACACCGTGCTGACCTAGTGCCGGACCTACTGGTGGCGCTGGATTAGCCTTGCCTGCTTCAATCTGCAACTTAATGTAGCCTGTTATTTTCTTAGCCATGTGTTTCTCCTTTCTCTATAGAATTCTATAGGATTTTATCTACCTGGCCGAACTCAAGTTCAACCGGAGTATCTCTACCAAACATCGAAACTCTGACAGTAAGTATTTGTTTCTCTTTGCTGATATCAAGAACCTCACCCATGAAGCTCTCAAATGGTCCGCTGATAACGCGTACTGTGTCACCGACCTCGACATCCAGATCGATATAAACCTTTTCGATTCCCATTCTCGCAACCTCTGTATCGGTTAGCGGGATAGGGTTCGAGCCATGACCAACAAATCCTGTTACGCCTTGTGTGTTACGTACAAGATACCAGGACTCGTTATTTACGATCATCTTAATGATGACGTATCCCGGAAACATTTTTTTGGTCTTAATCTTTCTTTGGCCTTCTTTGATTTCAACTCTGTCTTCCGTTGGTACTACGATATCAAGAATCAAATCCTGCATGCCACGATTCTCGACCATTTTTTCGATATTTACTTTTACCTTGTTCTCATGACCTGAATAAGTGTGTACGACATACCACTTGGCATTGCCATCACCTCTAAGACCTTCTTCCTCTAAAGGTGAAAGTATGTTTTTTTCTGAATCTGACATTTTGCACCTTCTTTGACAATTAATTCATAGTTACGCCAAGGATATTCTTAAGAAGAGCTAGAACTCCTAGGTCTACAAGCCAAAATCCAAGTGCACATACAGCACATGTTGCCGCCACAACAACAGTGTAAGCGCCAAGTTCCTTACGAGTAGGCCATACAACCTTTCCCATCTCTTTCCTAACGCCCTTAAGGTATTCACCTAGACTTTGCTTGCGCGGTGTATTTGCATTCTTAGCTGTAGCCATCGCCGCCTCCTTACTTCGTTTCCTTGTGTAGTGTTTCCTTCTTGCAGAACTTACAATACTTCTTAAGTTCGATTCTATCAGGATCGTTTTTCTTGTTCTTCATGGTATTGTAGTTTCTCTGCTTGCACTCTGTACACGCAAGTGTAACCTTAACCCTCATATCTTTATGTCCTTTCGTTTATTAAATACTCAAATTCAGAGCCGTTTAGCTCCGGCCCTGAATGTCTAAGCATAAAGTTGCCTATTAATTGTACCCTAAGCACTTGTCAATGTCAAACCATTTCCAAAAAAACTTGAAAATTACATTGTCCTATCTTAGCGTACATTACTATTTAGCGATTATTACCGAGGCTAACCTGGTTATTCAGACATTACCTCACTGATTTTATCTACTGCCTTATTTACGCTTTCGCTATCAGGAACTACTACAGACGCGTATTCCCCACCAAGCGCATAGCATGGCTTAAGGTCGATATCGCCCTTCATGTTCTGAGTTGTGACCGTCCATCCCTTTAGTCCCGAGCTCTGCATTCTTACTAGCGCCTTTATATCAGAAGAATTCATATTTACTTCCATATAGCTCTTAACAGAATTCAAGATATCTGGATACTTTAGAAGGAGCACTTTAGGCGAAGTCACCTTTTTGATCATGGCTTTCATCACCTTTTGCTGATTTCTATTTCTCTGGAAATCTCCATCCTCAAAGGACTTCCTCTCTCTAGCAAAGGCAAGTGCCTCTTCTCCGTTCATGTGGTTATATCCCTTAACAAACTTGTAGTAGGCCTGTCCATGTGTCTCGAAATCAAAGTCAGAGTTCACATCTATTCCGCCAATCGAATTCACCATACTCTTAACTGTAGAGTAGTTTACCTTGACATAATAGTTCATCTCAAGTCCAGTGAGTTTCTCAACAGAAGCAACTGTTTCATCTGCTCCATAGATACCGCTATGTGTAAGCTTATCGTATTCACCTTCGACATCAGGGTATTCTATGTAGAAATCTCTTGGTATTGACGTCAAAAGAATCTTCCTCGTCTTTGGATTAACTGTGACTATCATATTAACGTCAGATCTTGAGCTCTGAGAAATATCTCCCTCGACATCAAGTCCTGTTATCAAGATATTAAACGGTTCCTCACTTACGTCTACGCGTTTAGCCTCAGCTCTATCCTTACCTGACGAGTCTGATGTTATCTTATCAAAGAACAAGAGCGTATTTACAATGTACACGCTTGCCACGCACATGGACCCGCCCATAATCAAAGCGAGAAGTATGCATATAAACTTTCTCGATTTCTTAAATCTATACGAATGAAGTGCTGGAAATATCAAAAGGAAGGCCACAAAAAGTGTAGCTGCTACTATAATCAGCGTCTTAGTAGTCAAAAACTGAGAATAACAAAGCAGGCCCATGAAAATCAGGGTCACAAGCAAATAGAGTCTTGATAAAAGCCGTGTAAATTTACCTAGTGGCGACTTTGTTACTGTTCTTCTACGATGCGTTCTAGCTTCTTCCATTTTCTTCTCTCTTCTATTATTTATTTTCCTTGCTCTATAATTTTACATCCCAGCTTTTACTTTGTCGAGGTGTATAGCTAAATATGGAAAAATAAGATTATATACACTGGTTCCCTTTGTTCACCAATAGATTTGCTCAATTAGACAGCAAATTAACCTTAGATAAAATCTGCTATTTTACTCTAAAGCCTTCTCCAAACACCTCATGTGATTCTACTATAATCATAAATGCCTTAGGGTCAGTCTCCTTAAGGATTTCACTTAGCTGAAATGCCTGCTTGTTTCCGCAAGCACACATAACCACCGACTTATCTTCCTCAGAATAGCTTCCCTTCGCTTTGAGGAAGGTCGCACCTCTATCTATTACTGCATCTATTTTCTCCGCAACCTCGCTAGGCTTATCGGTGACTATCAAAGCCATCTTTCCTGATGTCAGACCAAATAGGAACTTGTCGATTACTACAGATATTATATAGCTTATTATGATTCCGTAAATCAGACCGTTTATGCTTCTTGATACGACAGCTACGCCGAGCATTACAATCAAGCAGTCCATTATAAATGAAATCTTACCTATAGTCATGTACGGTTTCTTTGCTTTGATGCTAAGTATTATGAAGTCCGCACCACCAGTTGATGAGTTTCTCATATAAATCAAAGCGTATCCGATTCCCGAGAACACTCCAGTGCATATTGCAGCTAGCATTGTATCCCCTGAATAGATTGGAAATCTAGGTGCAATATAGTCAATTATCGCTGATGTTATAATCAGAGACTTGATTGAATTAAAGAAATATCTTTTGCCAAGTATCTTGTAGCAAAGCAAGGCAACCGGGATGTTAAGCGCAATGGTCACCGCACCTATTGGAAGTCCAAACATGTGGTTAAATATCAAAGCTATACCTGTAAATCCAACGAGCGGGAAATGTGACGCAGCAGCAAAATTATATGCACCTAAGGCTATAAAGATACCACCTATGATATCGAAGAGAATGTCGACAGATATCCTTTGTATATCTCTTTTTTCTATCTTATTCATACTAACACCTCTCTTATACTTACATGAAATAGCTTTGATTTAGACTATTAAATTAGCCTCTCCGAAAAAATACCGGCACTGTTGTGCCGGCATCTTATGTCTACTTGTAATTTGACCTATTACTCGATAATCTCTGTTACAACACCTGAACCTACTGTTCTGCCACCTTCTCTGATAGCGAATCTTAGGCCTTCTTCGATAGCGATTGGTGTGATCAAATCAATCTCCATGATTACGTTATCTCCAGGCATGCACATCTCTGTTCCTTCTGGTAACTTTAGGTCTCCTGTTACGTCTGTTGTTCTGAAGTAGAACTGTGGTCTGTATCCGTTAAAGAATGGTGTATGTCTTCCGCCTTCTTCCTTCTTTAGTACGTATACCTGTCCCTTGAACTTTGTATGTGGGTGAATTGTTCCTGGTGCTGCTAGAACCTGTCCTCTTTCGATTTCGTTTCTCTGTACACCTCTTAGTAGTGCTCCTACATTGTCTCCTGTCTCTGCCTCATCTAGAAGCTTTCTGAACATCTCTAGACCTGTTACTACTACTTTTCTCTTCTCTTCTGTGAGTCCGATGATTTCTACTTCCTCACCAACCTTTAGTACGCCTCTCTCAACTCTTCCTGTTGCTACTGTTCCTCTTCCTGTGATTGAGAATACGTCCTCTACTGGCATTAGGAATGGCTTATCGTTATCTCTTTCTGGTTCTGGGATGTAGCTATCTACTGCTTCGAATAGCTCTACAATCTTGTCTCCCCACTCGCTTGCTGGATCTTCTAGTGCCTTAAGCGCTGATCCTCTGATGATTGGTGTGTCATCTCCTGGGAAGTCATACTCTGATAGTAGTTCTCTTACTTCCATCTCTACTAGATCTAGAAGTTCTTCGTCATCTACCATATCGCACTTGTTTAGGAATACGATGATGTATGGTACGCCTACCTGTCTTGATAGAAGGATGTGCTCTCTTGTCTGTGGCATTGGTCCATCTGTTGCTGCTACTACTAGGATAGCTCCGTCCATCTGTGCAGCACCTGTGATCATGTTCTTTACATAGTCAGCGTGGCCTGGGCAGTCAACGTGCGCGTAGTGGCGGTTTGGTGTCTCATACTCAACGTGTGATGTTGAGATTGTGATTCCTCTTTCCTTCTCTTCTGGTGCCTTATCGATCTTGTCGAACTCAACCTTCTCACCTAGTCCATATCTCTGGTTTAGTGTTGTTGTGATCGCAGCTGTAAGTGTTGTCTTACCGTGGTCTACGTGTCCGATTGTACCGATATTGATATGTGGTTTGTTTCTTTCAAATTTCTGTTTTGCCATTATTCCCTCTCCTTATTCATAACAACAAATTTAATCTGGAGCTGCTGAGCAGAATTGAACTGCCGAACCTCTTCATTACCAATGAAGTGCTCTACCGACTGAGCTACAGCAGCGTATGCATGCCCGACTGACAGTGCAAATTCACCCAATCACGCATTGTTATTATCGTACTATTTTTGTTACACCTTGTCAATAATCCAGTAAGTTTATTCTAATTTTTTTCTTCAGTCTTTGCATTGCATTATCAACAGCTTTAGGAGTTCTTCCGAGGGCCGTTGCAATTTCTCTGTAATTCATTCCCTGACGTATCTTCGCCCACACCTCGCGCTCAAAGTTACTGAGCTTTTCGGAGTCCCCTGATTCGATATCTCTAATGGCTTCTTTCAGCATGGCAAGCTTTTCTGGACTTAGGTCCTTATCAGCCAAAAGAGAACTGCAAATTTTGTTCGAAGCTGTATCTCCCCCATCAAAGTCAACTTGCTCCCTTCCTTCATCAAAGATGGATAGCGACTCATTTAGGAGCTTATGCTTCTGCCTGTTGGCAGCATTTATAGCTGTCTTTATTTGATTCTCCATACATAGCTGTAAGAAGGTCGAGAACTTAGCACCAGCGTTCTCATCAAAATCCCTAATAGCCTTAAAGATTCCAATCATAGCTTCTTGTATTACGTCCTCGTTTTCGGCTCCTGCTATGTAATATTTTCTCGCGCTAATTTTTGCCGTATGTTTATACTTATCAATAAGTAATTCGTATGCTAGACTGCTTCCCTCTTGAGCCATTCTCACAAGGCTTTCGTCTGAGAGAATATTCATTTCGTCTGATAGCATCAGCGCTTCTCACTCCTTTGTCTAAGTGCTTCATACATTATTATGGCTGCTGCATTTGATGCATTAAGCGAATTAATCTGGCCTAATAGTGGAATTGATACTACAAAATCACATTTTGATTTAACAAGCTGCCTGATTCCCTTGCCTTCGTTTCCTATTACTATAGCAAGCTTTCCGCGCATATCTGCTTCAGTGTAAACGCTTCCGTTCATATCGCAAGCTGCAATCCAAAAGCCATCCTTCTTTAGTTCGTCTATGGTCTTTGCAATATTCGTTACCTGAACGCAAGGCATGTATTCTATAGCACCTGCCGAAGTCTTTGCTACAGTTTCGGTGAGACCGCAGCTATTATGCTTTGAGATAATTATGCCGCATGCGCCTGCACACTCTGCACTACGCATTATTGCGCCAAGGTTATGTGGATCTTCTATCTCATCTAGGATAACAATCAAAGCGTCCTCGCCACCTGCTTCTGCGCGGGCGTAGATGTCTTTCATGCTTGCAAAGGAATGTGCGGCGGCGAATGCTACAGCTCCTTGATGCCCCTTGCTCTTGCAGAGTCTATCTAGCTCGTCCTTTTCGGCCTGTTCTATTTTGATGCCATTCTTTTTGGCTAGATCATAGAGTTTTGATATTGATCCAGATGCACCCTTTTGAATGATGACCTTGGAGACGCCCCTTCCGCTTTTGAGTGCTTCAATCACGGGGTTTCTACCTATTATCAAATCCGTTTTACTCATTTTTTCCTCGTATATTTATAGAAACGGTACTCTATGCCGTTTTCTTCCATAAGTTCTCCAACCGGCTCGCAATCAAACTCACCTGAGGCATCAAGATTTTCAAAATGTCTATCCGCATCAAAATCCTTATAGATTTTGGTTACATAACATGTGCTGCACTTAGGAAGCATATCTTTATATATCTGTGCACCACCTATTACAAAGACTTCCTCTTCAGGGAGACCTGAAACAATCTCATCAATCTCCTCGTAGGAGTGAACGACCTCTGCATTCACAGCCTCATAGGAAGTATCCCTAGTCAAAACTATGTTTCTTCTCTTAGGAAGTCCCTTTGATCCGGGAAGACTCTCTAGCGTCACCCTGCCCATTATTACTGTTTTGTCTAGAGTTATTTTCTTGAAGTATTCTAGGTCACCAGGAAGGTGGCAGAGCAATCCGCCATCCTTGCCGATTCCCCAATTTTTATCTACTGCTATTATCAAATTCATATCGCACCTATACCGCAATTGGAATATTTTTGATCTGCTCGCCACTCTGATAGTCTTCAATGATTAGATCATCTGTTGTGAAGTCATAGAAGTCCTTAATCTCAGGATTAAGTCTTACCTTTGGTGCTGGGAACTCTTCTCTTGAAATCAATTCCTCTATAGCAGGCACATGCTTATCATAGATATGAGCATCTGCGATAACGTGAACAAATTCACCTGGCTTGTATCCGCAAACCTGAGCAAGCATCATCACTAAAACAGAGTATTGACACACATTCCAGTTGTTTGCAGCAAGCACATCCTGTGAACGCTGATTTAAGATTGCATTTAGCTTGTCGCCTGTCACATTGAAGGTCATGCTATACGCACATGGCTCTAGATGCATCTCGCTTAGGTCGCTGAAGTTATAGATATTTGTCATTATTCTTCTTGACTGAGGAGTATTCTTTAGCTGCCAAATTACATTGTCAACCTGGTCCATCTCACCCTGAGCGAACTTGTATTTCTGAGCCATCTGATAGCCGTAAGCCTTTCCAATTGAACCGCTTTCGTCAGCCCACTCATCCCAGATTTTGCCCTTTAGTTCATTGATATTATTTGACTTTCTCTGCCAAATCCAAAGAAGTTCATCCACTGCTGTCTTAATTGCAGTCTTTCTGAGGGTCAAAGCTGGAAACTCCTCTGACAAATCGTATCTGTTTACAACGCCAAAGCGCTTTATAGTATATGCAGGGCTTCCGTCCTCCCAGCGAGCTCTAACGGTTTCCCCTTCTGTTGAAAATCCATTATCTAAGATATCTCTGCACATGCTTTTGAAAATCTTATCTGCTTTGCTCATCGCCTCTTCTCCTATTCCTCTTCGATTATCTCTACCGCCTTTGACATGATTGCCAATACGCGCTCCTCATCACCGTTTGCATGTAAAAATCCAATAAGTGCTTCAAAAGCAGTCGCAAGCTTATATTCAACAGCTCCAGCGCTCCTGCTCCTGTTGGGCGTCTTATGATTTCTTGCACGCTTAACAAGTCCAAGCTCATCCTCTGTGAGAAAGCCGTTCATCATGTGCTTTATTGCCTTTGCTTGACTCTCAGCTCTTACATATCTTATCGCCTTTTTGTGCATGAGATCAGCATTTCCGCCTAGGCTCAAATCACTGCAAATCATATTTCTGATATAAAGCTCATAAACAGCATCTCCGACAAAAGCCAGCGCCGTTACATTTGCCTGAGCAGAATTCATATGGACTCGTCCTTTATAATCTGAACGCCCTGAGGTGTATCCTTTAGAGTATATCCTCTAGCCTTTAGCTCATCTCTGATTTCGTCTGCTCTAGCGAAGTCCTTATTCTTTCTTGCCTGCTGTCTTTCCTCAACTAGCGCTTCGATATCAGCATCGATACTAGTTTCCTTAGCTTTGATTATTCCAAGAACACCAGTAAGCTCGTTGAAAATTTCTAAAGCCGCCTTTGCATAAGCTTTGCTAGTTCCTCCACGAAGCATTGTGTTGATTTCTGTAACGAGCTCAAATACCGCACTGATTCCATCAGCAGTATTTAGATCGTCATCCATAGCCTTTATGAAGGCCTGTCTGAATCCATCAAAGCTAGCTATTGACTTCTCCTCTTCAGCTGAAAGTTCGCCGTCTGTTCCAGTTTTGATCATGAACTCTATGTCATCTAGACAGTTCTTGATTCTGTTAAAGCTTGACCTTGACTGCTGCATCATTTCTTCGCTGAACTCTATCGGTCCTCTATACTGTCCTGATAGGAGCAAGAAGCGGATTTCCTCGCCTGTGTATTTCTGGCGGATATCTCTTACAGTGAAAAAGTTTCCTGCAGACTTTGACATCTTCGATCCACCGATATTTATGAAGCCATTATGCATCCAGTAGTTAGCAAAGGTTACGCCATTGCAACACTCCGACTGAGCAATTTCGTTTTCGTGGTGTGGGAACTGAAGGTCCTCACCTCCACCGTGTATATCGATAGTTGTACCTAAATGTCTTCTTGCCATAGCTGAACACTCTATGTGCCAGCCTGGTCTTCCCATGCCCCATGGTGATTCCCAAGCAATCTCATCTTCAGTCTTACGCGCCTTCCATAGTGCAAAGTCTATTGGATCTTCCTTGACTTCACCGACTGCAATTCTTGCACCGGCCTCGAGATCTTCTATATTCTGACCTGAAAGCTTTCCGTATTCAGGGAACTTTCTTGTTGAGAAATATACGTCTCCGTCAGCTTCGTAAGCAAAGCCCTTGCCTACCAAAGTGTCAACAAAGTTTTCTATCTCATCAATATGCTCTGAAACCTTAGGATGAACATCAGCCCTTCTTACATTTAGGGCATCTGCATCATCAAAATACTCCTTGATGAAGCGCTCTGAGATTTCAAGTGCGCTAACGCCTTCATCTTTTGCTCTATTGATAATCTTATCGTCCACGTCTGTGAAGTTCTGTGCATACTTAACCTTATAGCCTCTGTACTCCATGTATCTGCGAAGTGTATCAAAGACTACTATCGGTCTAGCGTTTCCGATGTGGATGTAGTTGTAAACCGTTGGTCCGCAAACGTAGATGTTAACCTGGCCCTTGCGAATAGGCTCAAACTCCTCTTTACGTCTTGTTAGTGTGTTATATATCTTCATATCTTTTCCTTTTGTCGCATTGTAGCTAATCCTTAGTGCGAATGCGACATGTCGTTAGTTAAACTTTGTTTTGCTTTTACTCTACAGTTACAGTTTTTATTACAACTGGTTCAAGTGGCTTGTCCTGAAAGTCGCGTCTTACCTGTGCAATTTCTAGAGCCGCATCGATACCTTCTGTGATTTTTCCAAAACCAGCATACTGTCCATCTAGATGAGGAGCATCTGCAACCATTACAAAGAACTGTGATCCTGCTGAGTCAGGTACCATGGTTCTTGCCATTGATAGCACGCCCGTTGTGTGCTTTAGGTCATTCTTTACGCCATTCATTGCAAACTCACCCTTGATTGTATATCCAGGGCCACCTGTTCCGTTTCCGTTAGGGCATCCACCCTGAATCATAAATCCAGGAATAACTCTGTGAAATGTTAGGCCGTTGTAGAAACCGCTGTTAGCTAGCTTCTCAAAATTCTCAACTGTGATTGGCGCTAGGTCCTCGTAAAGCTCGCCCTTCATTACCTTGCCGTTTTCCATTTCTATTGTTACTGTTTTCATCTTATTTCTCCTCATTTACTAATTTGATTGCATTTTCTATTGCTTCTGCTACGCTAAGCTCTGACTTTTCGCTGTCTCTACGTAGCTTGTACTCCACGATTCCTTCTCCAGCCCTCTTACCTACTGTGATTCTGATTGGGAATCCAAGAAGGTCAGCGTCCTTGAACTTAACACCTGGCCTCTCGTCACGGTCATCTATAACCGCTTCAACACCAGCTACTAGCAAGCTCTGGTAGATTTCTTCTGCAAGCTTTGCCTGTTCCTCATCCTTAGGCTTAACAAGTGTTACAATCACATGGTATGGAGCGACTGAAACTGGCCAAATAATTCCATCCTCATCGTGGTGCTGCTCGATAACAGCTGCAAGCGTACGGCTTACTCCGATTCCGTAGCAACCCATAACAAGCGGATGATCCTGCTGATTTTCGTCCTTATATATAGCATTCATAGCCTTTGAATACTTTGTTCCAAGCTTAAATACCTGTCCAACCTCGATGCCGCGAGTGTGCTTTATTGGGGCGCCGCAGACTGGGCAAGGGTCACCCTCCTTGAGAACCTTGAGGTCTGTAACTATGTCACCCTCGTAATCTCTTCCGTAGTTCACGTTGAGAATGTGGTGGTCTAGCTTACAAGCACCTGCGCAAAGGTTCTTAAGTCCCACTAGCTCGCTGTCGACAACAACTGTACAGTCGTGAAGCCCTATAGGTCCTGTGAATCCACCAACTGCTCCTATTGCAGCTTCTAGCTTTGATTCGTCAGCAAAGGCAATCGCATGCTCTGGGATGTTTAGGGCATTTACTAACTTAATCATGTTAAGGTCTCTATCGCCTCTAACAAAGGCAGCTACATATCCATCAGCCTTACCATCCTCGTCATACTTCTCAAATAGAAGTGCTTTGATAGTCTTTGTCTTATCTATGTTCAGGAATCCTGCAACCTCTTCGATTGTCTTTGTTCCTGGTGTGTGAACTTCCTGAAGCTCAAGCATTGCCTCACTCTCAGGTGATGGCTCAGCATCCCTGCAAGCAGCCTTTTCTACATTTGCCGCCATTGAACAGCTCTCGCAATAAGCAATATCGCTCTCGCCGACCTCTGAAAGCGCTGTAAACTCGTGTGATGCATTTCCGCCAATCGCACCGCTATCAGCCTCTACTGGTCTAAATGTCAATCCGCAACGAGTGAAGATTCTCGTATACGCATCATACATATCATCATAGCTCTTATCGAGGCCCTCCTGATCCTTGTCAAAAGAGTAAGCATCCTTCATGATGAACTCTCTGCTTCTCATAAGACCAAAACGAGGTCTAGCCTCATCTCTGTACTTGTGCTGAATCTGATATAGGTTCAGTGGTAGCTGTCTATATGATGAAACTCCATCACGAACTATATCTGTAAATATTTCCTCGTGCGTAGGTCCTAAGCAGAAGTCTCTGCCGTTTCTGTCTTTGATACGCCAAAGTTCAGGGCCGTAGGCACTCCACCTTCCTGATTCCTCCCAAAGTTCTGCAGGCTGAATCGCAGACATCAAAATCTCCTGCGCTCCGCTCTTATCCATCTCCTCACGGATTATATTCTCAATCTTGTGAAGCGATCTCCATCCAAGGGGCATGAATCCGTAGATTCCTGATGCAAGCTTACGTATCATTCCCGTACGAAGCAGCAAAATATGACTTGGAATTTCCGCTTCAGCTGGTAACTCCCTCAGAGTTCTGACATACATTTTAGATAGTCTCATTGAAATTATATCTCCATTCTATTCAATCTATATTTCTGCCGTAGCTAGCGCCACAGTATTCATCAAAGTTCACAAATAGCTTCTACTTAGGGCTGCAGGACAAAATGCAAACAGCCTCAGCTGCAATGCCCTCGCCTCTTCCTGTAAAGCCTAGCTTCTCAGTCGTAGTCGCCTTTATATTTATTCTTTCTCTGCTTATGTTTAGCACATTGCAGATGTTATCCTCCATCTTGTCTATATGTGGAGCAAGCTTAGGTCTTTCGCAAATCACAGTTATGTCTGTATTTATAAAATCATAACCTCTATACTTGACTGCATTCCATGCTCTCTCTAAAAGAACAAGACTCGAAGCATCCTTAAATGCGGGATCTGTATCCGGAAACAGCCTTCCAATATCTCCCATAGATGCAGCACCTAGTATCGCATCTATCAAAGCATGAAGCAATACATCAGCATCTGAGTGTCCCAAAAGCCCTTTCTCATAAGGGATATCTACTCCTCCAAGAATTAGCTTTCTGCCTTCAACAAGTCTATGCACATCAAAGCCTTTTCCTATCCTTGTTTCCAAAACGACATCCTCCGGCGTTGTAATTTTGATATTATCCTCACTGCCCTTTACCAACGACACCTTGTGTCCAAAGGCTTCTACAATGCCTGCATCATCTGTGAAATCGCTGCCATCTGTAAAAGCCTTGGCATATGCATCCATCAAAAGTCCTGCGGAAAAGCCTTGAGGAGTCTGAACGCAGCGTAAATCACTGCGTTCAAGGGTTCCCTTATTTATATCTCTAATTGTATCCTTTGGCATTATGCAAGGAATTGCTGCCCCTGCTTCTGATGCCTCTTTGGTGACTGAAGCAATGATGTCAAGCTCTATATACGGTCTAACTCCGTCATGTATCAGTACGATGTCGTCATCTGAAACCTTCTTCTGTCTCAATAATTTGAGCGCATTTGCAACAGAATCCTGCCTTCGTTCTCCGCCCGAGATTATGCTCATGCTTTTGCTGAAGCCACGGAACAGCTCCTCTGTCTGCTCAAGGTAATCCTGCGCAGTTACGACGATTATCTCATCTACCAAAGAGCTTCTTCTGAACTTATCCACCGTCTTTTCTAAAATTGTCTTGCCACCTATATACAGGAATTGCTTCGGTTTTGGTGCCTTCATACGAGTGCCCCTTCCGCCTGCCACAATTACGGCATAGACTCTTCTATCACGAAACATCTTATACCCTTACTCTTCCGAAAATCATCCTGCCTGCTGAAGTCTGTAGCACGCTGGTTACAGTTATCTCTCTAGTCTTACCTATATAGTTTTTGCCATCCTCTAAAACTACCATGGTTCCATCATCGAGATAGGCAATTGACTGCTGAGAATCCTTACCCTGCTTAACTGGGGTAACCGTCATCTTCTCACCAGGAATGACCACTGGCTTTAGCGTATTGGCTAGCTCGTTGATATTCAAAACATCTACGCCATTAATCCTGGCCACCTTGTTCAAATTAAAGTCGTTTGTCACAACCTTACCACCCATAATCTGCGCAAGCTTGAGAAGTTTAACGTCGACCTCTGGAATTTCCTTTAGCCCTTTCTCGCTCTCAGTATTGTAGATATCAATTCCATAGTCAGTCTGAATCCTATTTAGAATATCAAGGCCTCTGCGCCCTCTCGTCCTCTTCAGAGAATCAGACGAGTCTGCTATATGTCTCAGCTCGACCAAAACAAACTCAGGGATGACAATGGGACCCTCTAGGAATCCGGTCTTAATAATTTCGGCAATTCGTCCATCGATTATTACGCTCGTATCTAGTATCTTAGGAATGATGTTGCTCTGCTTGCGCCCCTTGCCTCCTACAGAAAAACGTGTCGCCTGAGCAGGATTAGCATTCGGTCCTGCATCGCTGTTTCTTCTTGCGATAAACATCTGTGAGATTATTTCTTTACCCTTTTTGTTCGCAACAACCACGCCGATAAATCCCATAATCATGTATACGATTAGCGTGATGATAACATATAAATACTGATTTGTAATTCCTGCGAAAATCTGAGTTATAAAGAATGCGATGATAAGTCCAAAGATTAGGCCTATAGCTCCTGCAAGAATATCATTTCCGGAAACTCCCTGAAGGTCGTCTTCAATCTTGCCAGCAACCTTGACGCTCTGTTTTGAAATTAGCGGCGCTAAACGATAAAACATAATTGCAAATAATAAAGAAATAAATACCGCTAGAATATATTGATAATTACTTTTGAAATAAGCCTCGAATGATGAGTCTGAGTGTATTAAAAGATACTTGGACCCAATGGAAATTCCGTATCCTATCAAGGCTCCTATGATAGCTAGAGCGATTCTCAATAACTTCTTGAGCATATTGCACCTCCTTTCTTAATTATTTTGGCTCATTTTGCTCGTATTTTTATACAAGCTACAAGCTCAAAATAGCTATTTCTATACATATTACAGTATAGTCCTATACCCGCCCGTCGTCAATACTTCCAAGGCTTAAAACAATGGGGAATTCAAGGCTTTTTCACCGCCTTGTCATATTATGTAGTTTGCTTTTATATTTGTGATAATTATGATAGAATTATAACACTAATCACATTAAAACTTCACCTACGCGCGTTATCATACAAAGAAAATGGGAGGAATATATTATGTACAAGTTACTTGTCGTAGACGACGAACCTAAAATCAGAGAAGTGATTCGAGAATATGCAGAGTTCAACGGTTATGAAGTAACCGAGGCAGAGGACGGAATGAGCGCTGTCGGACTATGCAAGCTAAACAAGTATGATCTTGTTATTTTAGATATAATGATGCCTAAGCTCGACGGCTTCACAGCATGCAAGGAGATAAAGAAGATTTCTGATGTGCCTATCATCATGCTTTCAGCACGTGGCGAAGAGTACGATAAACTCTTCGGATTCGAGCTTGGAATTGACGATTACATCGTTAAGCCTTTCAGCCCTAAGGAGCTAATGGCTCGTGTAAACGTTGTTTTAGAGAGAAGAAATTCTGTATCAAAGGATAATAGCAGCGTGCTCACCTTTGATGGACTCGAAATCAATATCGCAGCGCGTACTGTTTCAGTCGACGGTAAGCGTGTAGAACTAACACCAAAGGAATACGATCTTCTTTTCTATCTAATTAAGAACAAGAACATCGCACTTTCCAGGGACAAGCTACTATCCGACATCTGGGGATACGACTTCTTCGGTGACGACAGGACCATAGATACGCACATCAAAAACTTGCGTAACAACCTAGGCCCTTACCGTGATTTCATCGTAACCCTCAGGGGAGTAGGATACAAGTTTGAGTATGAGAAATAATAAGAAACGGTTTGATATCAGGAGCCTTAGCTTCAAACTTTGGTGCTATTTCATACTCTTTGCTGCACTCCTAGTCGTTTTGATTTGGCTACTTCAGATTTACTTCATGGATTCATTTTACGAGGACATGAAGCTTCGAGAGACAAAGCGAATGGCTCAGGAACTCATAGATGAATATAAGCATAATGGCAAAGAAGCAATGAGCCGGAAGATAAACGAAATCAGTGCTGAGACAGACTCTTACATCAGGGTTGAGACGGGCGACGGTAGAGTTGCTATTCTGCCTGAGTACAACGGATATAAACAGGAATACCTGTATAGTCTTCAATCCTCAAATCTGCGTCAGCAGCTAGAGGGCAGCACATTTCCTAGCGTATCGCTCATAGTTCCTTATCAGGATAATCAGCTACTAGCATACGCGACCTACCTTTACAAGGCGGAGGATTCGAATAGCGAAGAAGAGAATATGGCAAATAGCTATATACTCTATCTGTTTGCACCGCTTTCACCAGTAAAATCTACGATTTCTATTTTGAGAGCTCAGCTAGTCTATATCACATTCATAGCTATGTTCCTAGCGCTTTCGATGGCCCTATACATGGCAAATATGATAAGCAGGCCAATCAAAAATATCACGAAATCTGCAGAAGAAATGGGTAAAGGTCATTATGGAGTTCAGTTTAGACCAAGCGCATATTCTGAGATTCAAAATCTCTCCGAGACTTTGACCAAGGCTTCGCGAGAGTTAGAAAAGACCGATATGTATCAAAAGGACTTGATTGCTAATGTCAGTCACGATTTGAGAACGCCACTGACTATGATTAGATCCTACGCAGAGATGATTAGAGACCTATCTGGCGATAATCCGGTTAAGAGAAATCAACACCTTGGCGTAATCATTGAGGAATCAGACAGGCTCAACATTCTTGTAAATGATATGCTCAACCTATCTAGAATGCAGCAGCGCAAGATAGTACTTGAGAAAAGCGAATTTGATTTATCTGATAGCGTGCGCACTTTGCTCACATCTTACGAAATTCTCGCAGAAAACGAGGGCTATAAGTTTATATATAACAACAGCGAAGCACTGCCAGTCTTTGCCGATAAAGCTAAGATTACGCAGGTTATCTCAAACCTCATAAACAATGCCGTTAAATATTGTGGGGAGGATAAGGAGATAATAATCAATGTGAAGCGCGTAGCAAGATCAAAGGTAAGATGCGAGATAATTGACCACGGTCAGGGCATTGCACCAGATGAGGTAAGTCACGTTTGGGAAAGATATTACAAATCCAGCACCCACCACGTTAGGCAAACTGACGGAAGCGGACTTGGACTATCGATTGTTAGAGAGATTCTTAATCTGCACAAAGCCCAGTATGGCGTAAACAGTAAACTCGGTAAGGGTAGCACATTCTGGTTTGAGCTTGAGATTTTTAAAACAAAGAAATAATACGCAATAACAAAATGCACAGGCGATTATCTAAGTAATCGCTTGTGCATTTTTTCTTAACCTTATTGATCTTTGCTATAGCCTCGATTTAGAACTCATCCTTCTGTTCCCATAAGTCCAATTTCTTCAGCATATGGTTTCATTCCCTCTATGCAGACTTCAACCACGTCTTTAAGTTCCATTCCAAGACGATCGCATCCATCCAAAATCACTTCTCGGTTACACTTTGCTGCAAATCTCTTATCCTTAAATTTCTTCATGACACTCTTTGCCGTTAAGTCCCTAATTCCCATAGGTCTCATGCGTGCACAAGCTTGAATAATGCCTGTAAGTTCATCGACCGTATATAATGATTTTTCGAGGTTCGTCAAAGGTTCGACACTATTACATAGACCGTATCCATGTGAAAGAATAGCTCTGACCTCCCAATCCTCTACACCTAAATCCAGCAAGGCCTTTTCTGTATGCTGCAAATGCTCGTCTGGATACTTCTCGTAGTCATAATCATGTAAGTATCCAATAGCCATCCAATTTTCTTTGTTTTCACCAAAATGTTCGGCCATAGCTCCCATTGATGCCATAACATTCATCGCATGGATTCTAAGCTGATCACCTGTCACCATTGTATCATTTATTTCTTTTGCCCTATCAAGTGTAAGCACAATATCACCCCCCTGCATTTATTATTTTATAGTAATTATGCTTTAACTTTTATCTTAAGCCCTTACTTATACGAACTGACTCATCAGATTCTTAACATCATAGCCATACTGAGCTATTCTGTAATATGCATCCTCCTGCCATTGCTCGCTAAAAGTTCCGTCCTCGTTAATAAAGAAGTCAGAGTCCATGTAGCGAATAAGTGCGTACTCAGATGTCTTTTGTTCAAAGCCATCCCCTCTGCTAAAATCTATGCCCTTGCCGGTATTTCTTGTTACAATAGCTTCGAGCAAAGGTGCAGTTAATTCATTACAAACTACTGCAAAATCCGGAGCGTTAAACAATCTCTTCTTAGTGCCTGCGTAGATTGCAAATCTTGTCAAGGCGCCGTTGCTAACGCATTTAACGGTATGAATATCATCAATCCTTACGCTGCTCTTAGCACCCTTAATTACACCGTTTGATATGCTGATCTGTTTTTCCTTTAGCGAATGTGCCAGTTCTATATCAAGAGTGTTTAGATTGTTAGGAAAATCCTTTCCTAGTCTGCTTGCTGCAAAGGCCATTAGTAGAGTCTTTGTCTCAAGTATATTATGTCCGCCCCCTACAGGTGTAATGTCTGTATCAATCTCAATATTCTTGCCATCCTTCATTACTAGCATAACTATGTAGCTACTGTTTGCATTGCAGTATCTTGTAACATTAGTATATCTAACATCATCAAATAATACGCTGACTTCCTTCTTCCCCGTATTTAGGCTAAATCCATCTTTACGCACAATAAGCACTCTATCGTTTTTTCCTGTTATCTCTATTGGACCATTCTCAAATATACTTCTCATACTTGCCTCCATATCTTTATAAATATGTTTTCATTATATACCTCTCCCCTTTTGATTACAATTCTTTGAGGCACAAGAATTCATCAAAATAAAATAGGATAGAGCTCTATCTGAACTCTATCCTAAAATTCACTTCTTAATATTGACCGTAACTAGGCGGTCAGCTTATTAATAGTTTTCTGACTTAATCTGGAAGTAAGCCTGTGGGTGCTTACATACTGGGCAAAGCTGTGGAGCCTTCTCTGCATATACCTGATGTCCACAGTTGCTACACTGCCATAGAACTTTCTCTTCTCTTGCAAATACCTTGCCCTCCTTGATGTTAGCAGCAAGCTTTCTATATCTCTCCTCGTGCTCCTTCTCGATAGCAGCTACGCCTTCCATCTGAGCAGCGATTTCTGGGAAACCTTCTTCTCTAGCTGTAGCAGCCATTTCCTTATACATATCTGTCCACTCATAGTTTTCACCAGCAGCTGCATCAAGTAGGTTCTCTTCTGTTGTTCCGATTCCGTGAGCAAGCTTGAACCATAGCTCTGCATGCTCCTTCTCGTTAGCAGCTGTCTCTAGGAAGATGTTGCTAATCTGAACATATCCTTCCTTCTTAGCCTTTGATGCATAGTATGTGTACTTGTTTCTTGCCTGTGACTCACCAGCAAAAGCCGCTAGTAGATTCTCTAATGTCTTTGTTCCCTTTAGATCCTTCATGATTTTCCTCCATTTTCATTTCATTTAAATTAAATAACTATTAAACACTCAACTGCAGGCGTGACTCCATAAAATTGCGTTTCTCCGTTTGCATTCTGCATTTGTCACACTTGCATTCCAATATAACTGAACGAAATTTAATTTCGCTTGCAGCATCTAAACCAAATACCTTACTCATATCATCCTTGAGTTTCGTCAGGCTATGCTCATCCGCCCCATTAAGGTCCGTAAGTCTTCCGCAATCTGGGCATATCGAATGATAATGCTTATCAAGGTGTCCATCAAAGCGGTCTACTCCGCCCGGAAGTGAAATCCTTATGACTTCACCAGAATCCACCAATTGATTTAGGTTGCGATATACCGTCGCAATACCTATGCTTGGCAATTCCTTGCGAGCTAGCTTATAAACCGTTTCTGCGGTAGGATGATCATAACTGTTCTTGACGATGTCGAGGATGATGTTTCTTTGCCTCGAATACTTCAATATTGCCTACCCTTCTGAACATAACTGATAACGATTATCATTATAATATCATCCTGTAATTCCCTTGTCAAGCTAAATTTAAAATTATTTTTTCAAATTATATTGTTTAAAATCAAATAATGGGGTATAATATAATTACGATATAGAGAAAGAGCGTTGAGCTCAATTAATTAGGAGGATTTAATAATGTTAAGGATTTTTAAAAGTAATCACTGCGAAACTATTGTAGAAGTAATAAATAGCTGTAATGAAGTTCCTTCATGTTGCGGCGAGCCAATGAGAGAGCTTAAGGCAAACACAACAGACGCTGCTCAGGAAAAGCACGTTCCAGAAGTTTCAGTAGAAGGCAACCTAGTAAAGGTTAAGGTTGGAAGCGTTGAGCACCCAATGACAGAGGAGCATCACATCGCATTCATCTACCTAGAGACAGAGAACGGTGTAACTCGTAAGGATCTAGATCACACAGGTAAGCCAGAAGCAGTATTTGCCCTTGCTGAAGGCGAGAAGCCAGTTGCTGTTTACGAGTACTGCAACCTACACGGACTTTGGAAGAAAGAGCTTTAATCCAAATACTTAATTTAACATATAAACAAATCTGAATATATTCTAGCCAGAGTATATTCTTTGATCCAAAATAAGATAAATGCCAACATAGGTGTACGGATATTAATATTTGTACACCTCTTTTTATATCAAAAAACCAGTGCAAATTGACACTGGTTAATTCATTCTATAGTTGATTTTCAAGCCTTAACTAGCTTGCCTTGTATTTCTTCACTATCCTTTGCGCAAATATGCTAACTAGCATTATCGCCGCAAATATGGCTAGAATCCAGCTAAAGAAATCAGCGCGGTTATCATATATTATACCAAGAACTAGCATGGCTGCCATCCCTAGTACGCAGCACTGATGCAAGATGAACATTCCTAGGCTCTCGCCCTTTGCTTTATACTTACCGTTCATCTTATCTGCCTCGCAATCATCAGAGGTATTAGTAGCAGAGTCTCCAAATAGAAGCGCTGTTCCTGCACCTACAAGCACTAGACCCGTTAAAAGGCTCGTGACTTTTATCATGCCCGAAAGAACAACTACATAGACAATCACTGCACCGATAACTGCGGTTTCAAATCCGATTAGGTTGCTTCCGCTGACCATACCCTTGAGCTTGTTCAGTCTCTTAAATTTTAGATTCTTTAGCTTATCAAATTTTGGTTTTTTCATTATACTATTCCACCTTGTCTGCAACATTTAGCGCTTCAGCTATGTTCAGAAGGTGATCCCCTATTCTCTCAAAGTCGATCAAGAGCTCAGTATAAAGCACTGCAGTATCCTCACTGCAAGTAGCCTTGTGCATACGTCTTAGGTGATTTGCTCTATACTCTCTCGTCAAATCGTCTATCTTCTGCTCTATGGCAGCAGTCTTAACAACCTCTTCGCTATTCATCTTATCGAGTGCACTAATTGTTTCCATTCCAAGTACGCTGTACTTCTTCATGGTCTCTAGCTCTTCGTAGGCCTCTTTTGTGAATTTAACTTTGTTCTCAGCTAGTCTAAGTGAGTACTCTGCTATATTCATCGCATGGTCAGCCACACGCTCTAAGTTAGTACATATTCTAAAGTAGGCATTTATCAGCCTGCTATCTTTGACATTTGTCTCATAGACCATAGTATTGGAAATATATTTAGAAATTTCCTTGTTCAGATAATCTATGTAATCCTCTTTATCGTTTATCTTCTTTAGCATCTTTGTGTCGCCACTTATGACTACATCAAAGCTTGCAATCACGTTATCCTTAACCATCTGATACATGCGAAGAAGCTCGTTTCTGATACCGGTCATGATGATTGCCGATGCACCAATCGAAAAGTGCTCCTCGTGTTTCATTGAAGGATTTAGGAATTTTAGTCTGAATGTATCTACTTCCTCGGTTTCAACCTCTGGCAGTAATTTCTTTGATAGAATAGCGAGGTAACTTCCGAAAGGAAGAAGTAGCAATGTTGTTACTACATTAAAGAAAGTATGCATATTCGCAATCTGTGCTGCTGGCTTAGTTGGAGTCCATGATGCAACCCAGTCTGTGAGCGGTGTTGCAATACATATTACCGAAAACAGCACTGCCCCTATCACATTGAACATCATATGAATAAGCATAGCTCTCTTAGCATTTCTATTAGTTCCAATAGATGCAAGGAGTGTCGTTACGCAAGTTCCAATGTTTCCACCGAACAAAACGAATACGGCACTGTGGAAGCTTAACGCTCCACTAGTTGTCAAAATCTGAAGGATACCAACCGATGCAGCTGATGATTGAATGATTCCTGTAAATACAAGACCAAACAAAAGTCCAAACAGTGGATTCTGGAAGGATGTCAGCATTTCTTTGAATGCAGGTACTTCCTTGAGTGGCTCCATCGCCTCACTCATTAGGTTCATTCCTAGGAAAAGGAATCCTAGGCCTGCAACTATATAACCGTAGTTGTGAAGTTTCTCTCTCTTGAAAAACACTAGGAGCACAACACCCGCCATTGCAAATAGCGGTGCTATCTCGCCTACATCCAAGGCTATCAGCTGTCCAGTGATTGTGGTACCAATGTTTGCACCCATTATAATCCAAACAGCCTGAGTAATCTTCATCAGCCCCGAGTTTACAAATCCAACAACCATGACAGTTGTCGCAGATGAACTCTGAATCAATGCTGTGATTCCCACACCTACTAAGATTCCCATGAATCTATTGGATGTAAGCCTCTCTAAAATATTTTTCATGCGGTCACCAGCTGCCGCCTCAAGACCGGTGCTGGTCATCTGCATGCCGTAAAGGAATAGGGCAAGTCCTCCCATAAGGCCTAAAAAGACCGAAAATTGCATAGCTTATCCTCCATAAAACATCGCTTTAGTCTACGAATACGCTTCCGCCGATGAATTCTCTTATTATCGAGTTATTAACTATAATATCATCGTTTTCTATAATACGGAAAAACTGCATAAATTGCAATAGCCTTTGTGCTTCTGCATACTCTTTATCCTGCTGAGTAATCTCTCTAATCAGCGGTTCCGCGTACTTTCTCAAAACAGAAATTTCATATATATGATAGGAGTTAAATAAGATATCAGCCTCCCCACTGTAAGGAAAGATATTTTTCTCCTCGCCCGCTCTCACCTTTGGCCATGTTGCGATAGTATCCTTTGCACTGTGCCCTCTAAATAGATTATCTCTAACTATTCTTCTAAGCATTCTCTCAAGAGTCGTCGGAACTCTGTTGTGAACATCGATGTTTATTTGTGCAAGTGGGCTAATATAGATTTTGAATTTCTCTTCCTTTGGTATGAACTGCGTGAGCTTTTCGTTAAGTCCATGAATACCTTCTATAACAATAGGTTGATTCTCAGAAATCGAGGTGATTCTCTTACCAAATATCTTCTTACCCGTCATAAAATCAAAACTTGGCAAGTCTACGCTTTTTCCGGCAAGTAAATCATTCATATTGTTATTGAATAGCTCTATATCAAGTGCTTCGAGATTTTCGTAATCCTTTTCGCCATGTTCATCAAGCGGTGTATCTTCACGGTTCACAAAATAGTCATCAGTACCAAGGTACAATGGATTTAGTCCATTTACTCTAAGCTGTACACAAAGTCTCTGAGCAAAGGTAGTCTTGCCTGAAGATGATGGACCAGCAATCAAAATAATTCTCTTGTGCCCCTTATTAATCATGTCCGCAATCTGAGCAATCTTCTTCTCATGAAGCGCTTCAGAAAGCTGAATCAGATCCTTAGCCTCATCGTTTGCGATTTTCTCATTTAGGTCAGCTACATAGCTAACTCCTAGGAGCCTTTCCCAAACAGTCTGTTCTGCAAACGCCTGATACATCCTTGTTTCATCGACAAACTCAGGCACGACGCTTGGATTTGACGGATGTGGAAATCTTAGCAAAATACCATTTCTGTACTTTCTAAGCTCAAATAGGTCAATATATCCAGATGACGGTGCCATCAAAGTGTAATAGAAATCACGATAGCCATCAAGCTCATAGAAAAAGACTTGCGTGAGGTTTGGAGCAGTTTCAATTAGTCTAGCTCTTTCAAATCTACCATCCTTATGCAAGCACTCTATAGCGCTCTCCCTAGATAAAACTTCTTTTCTAAAAGGAAGGTCAGCCTCAACAATTTCTCGCATTCTAGTCTCAATATCAGATATAAGCTCAGCTGTAAGCTCTTTACTGGTATTTATCTTAGTATAAAATCCCTTGTTTAAAGAGTTTCTTATACTAACATTTGCTTCATCTCCAAGCACATCGCTGACCGCTTTGACATAAATCAAAGATAGACTAGCCTGATATAAAATAGTAGCTACCTCAGTCCTCATATCGAGAAGCTCAACTGTACATGGCTCATCAAGCGTATAATTTAAATCTACAATTCTATTATTAACCTTAGCCGCAAGAATCCTATAGGGAAGTCCCTTTATTTCATAGCAGAGGTTCTCTATTGATATACCTTGTCTTACATCACATTCCCTGATCTCGCCCTTTGGTTTTGTTATCAAATTAATCTTCATATTACCACATCCTGAATCCCGTAAAATTTGCTGTCCATTAGATAATATTTTACCACAAAGCGCAAAATGAACAAGATTTCAGGCCTATTTTGTCTTCTATCAAAAGAGCCTTGACCGTTCGAATAAACTTCAAAAGATAAACGGTGTCATGTATTAAACACTCCTTTTCTTGAAATCCTCTCCGTCGGCAAGGCCCTAATGTATTTAACTATTTAGTTTTTGTACAAGCTATTTAGCAGCTTTCTTTCTTCTTGAAAGTGCAGCAAAAGCAATAGCTGCGCCAGCTCCTAGCACTGCGAATCCTGCAAGACCACTTCCATCAAATGTGTTAGGTCCTGGTCTGTTAGCATTTCCTGATCCGTTTGCTCTTGGGCTAACATTTGCAAAGTAGTAAACTGAGAAGTCATCGTTCTCAAATGTTACAGTCTTGCCGCTTATTGAAGTAACCGGAATCTCCTCAAGTGTTCCATCATGCTTCTCGTGGAAGATGTGTAGATTCTTTGGCTCAAGATTCTTAAGCTCAACAGTTACGCGCTTCTTTCCATTTGGCTTAACTCTATCGCCATTTGCATTCACGAAGTAGATATCGTATGCTTCGTACTCGTCAGCCTTGTATCCCTTAAGATCCTTCTCTACCTTTACAATCTTAGCTGTTAGCTTAAGCTCTTCCTTCTCGCCTGCACAGCCGCAGCCACAGCCAGAGCCAGAGCCACAGTCACAGCCACAGTCACAGCCAGAGCCACAACCAGAGCCACAGTCGCAGCCAGAGCCACAGTCGCAGCCAGAGCCACAGCGCTTTGATGGATCCGGCTGTGGCTGTGGTTCAGGTTTTGGTTCAGGCTTAGGTTCCTCCTGCTTCTTAGGGGAAATAGTTGCCTTTACGCTTGGATAACCATCTGAAACAAGCTCGATTTCATAGCTTCCGTCTTCTCCCTTAGTGAAGATAGGAGTCTTTACACCACCCTTACCTGAGATTTCAGCGTTGAAGTTTACAGTCTGATCATCTCCAAAGATTAGCTTAGCAAGGTCACGACCTCTTAGAGGCTTTCCGTCTACAAGCACACTTGAAATGCTTGCATAGTATGTATCCTTATCAAGGTCAGCCGGTAGAACAAGCTTGTTCCCCTCAATCTTAACAGATCCATCTGCGTGATTTGACTTTAGCTGGAAGTTTGCCTGCAAATCACCATAATTCTCAGACGTGAATACTGCAGTGTATGCGCCAATTCCTGTGTTATCTGTTTTCTTAAATGTAATCTTATCCCCTGAAACAGTGTAATCCTTACCTTCCTCTAGAACAGTTTTACCCTTTTTAACTGCGCTTAGCTTATATGCTGCGTCGGCTGGTGCATTTACCTTAGATGTAACTGCTACCCCTTCACTAAATACAGCATTGTTTACACTTGCACTAGCATCTGCACCCGGAATCTTCTTGCAGAAAAGCGAAGTCTTCACAACTACATCGTCTCCATCATGCACCATGTATCTAATCTCAGTAATTGTCTTACCCTCGATGCTTGTGTACGCCTTGTAGTTTACATGGTTACCATGTGGCTCTACGAAGTCAGGCTTAACTGCAAATGAAATCTCATTTGTTTTAACCCAGATGTTCTCAAGATGCTTCATAGCATACATGCTGCCGTCAGAAGTCTTTAGGATAACTCCATCTACATCCTTAGCTGCAGGTATTCCCTCTCCACTTAGTTTTATACCGTAGTTTCCGTATCTATTTATTGTGCTAATTGTTGCTGTAGCAGGGTTTACAACTGTGCCATCACCCTTTGTTGCTGTGAGAGTTCCATCGCCGTTGATTACCTTGTACTCCTTAGGCTGTGCGTTACCCTCGTTCAGCGTCAAATTCTTTACAATATCAAAGAGTGGGTTCTTAGAAGTCTTGCCATCAGCAATAGCCTTCTTAACCTTGTCATAAAGAGCCTTGTCTATTGCAACATTTACATCCTTAACACCTAAAATCTTACCAGAGCCATCCTCGTTTACTGAGTTATATGTAGTTGGGAAGAAGCTCTTGAACTTATTCTTAGTTGAGCTTGTTACCGCATCGTACATTCCATCTGCTCTTAGGCTTGCTGCCTTATCAACAGCATCTGCATTAAGATCATTTGACACTGCTGTAAGGTTCTTTAGCTCTCCATAATAAAAATCTGCGTATGGGAGATTCACCTTTCCATATAGAGTCTTAGCTTCTTCTACTGGTTCAGCCTTAGTTGCTGCATCAGCCTTCTTTAGCTCTACTCTAATAGCATCCTTGCAAGCCTGAGTTGTATATGTAGCTCCAGTCTTAGCATCTAGTCCATTAATTGTTTCTAGGGTTGCTGGCTTACCCTCAAGGGTTTTAATTCTATTCTTTGCCTTTACCTTGAATCCCCAGTTGGAGTTGTCCATTCCTGGAGTATCAATATTGATGTTTGCAAACTTTCCGTCCTTTACATCAAAGCTTACATCTACTCTATATCCGTCCCAGTCACCGCCTGGTTCTTCCGCTCTAGTTGGTGCTGCTGTGTATGACTTATCTGCTGCAACCTCATCACCGGTTATAGCATACGCACCCTGAACGCCTGCACTTACAAGCATTGCGCATGAAAGCAAGATCGCCAGAGGTCTCTTTCGCATTCTTACCATAAAATTCCTCCTGTGTAGTTAAATCGAGATACTTATTGTTAGTTATCCTTAACTTGTGTTATCTTTAGGTAACTATTATTTGCCTCTAGAAACTTTCGTTAGCATAAACTAACATCCATATCATATCACAATAAACTCTAAATAAGCAAGTGAATTTTATAGCAAAGTATTCTTATATTCTCAGTCCCAGCACACAGCTCAAATACTTGCAAAACTAACTATTCTGATTCATTCTGAAACGCCTCTACAACGCTCTCAATCTCCTGTCTTGTCAAAGTGATTCCACGGCTCATTCTCTCGTGCTGCTCGTCCCAATCTCTGATATCATATTTGGGCGGCTGATCATTCCATGATACGATATTTAACTCCTTAGTCCAACCTCTATCATTTCTGTTTATAACTCCAATGTGCTTTACTATCTCAAATTTAATAGGTGTTCCTGCCATCTTATTTCTCCTTTTCTTAGCATTCTCTCATCCCTATGATATTAATATCAACTTCCCCATAGACGGTCAAGCAAATAACAAAATTCCCCAAACAATGTAAATTCAGCACATGCGAGCTTTTATGGATAATTCTTCACTTGATTAAAGATATAACAAAATATATAATATGCCTAAAGTCCAGCGGTGTGATGTCATCTGAAAGAAAATATAGAAAATGAATCTGATTCATTTAAAGAATTTTTTGCTATTCGTATAAGAGCTGAAGGTATAGAATAAGAAAGGAAATATATGGATTTTATAGTAGCCGAAGAAGGTGTACCTGTAAGTGTAGGTGCATATGGAGCGAAAATCGTATATTATGGAAGTGAGATTGTATTAAACTATGAGACTGAGCCGCCAATGGGGGATTTTATTTTTTCGGCCAAACTTCCCTTATTGAATAGAGAAATTCCTTTTTGGATGTATGGAAGAAAGCTTGTATTTTTAGATGCATACTATGTTTTGGTAGAGATGGTTGAGAAGAAAACCTGGGATCCTATAACAACTGTAATTATAAATATTCATACGGGAAAATATGCAAGTCTTGGAAATTGGTATACTGATATATCTGTGGAAAATGACGTTGTACTTAAAAATAGGTTTGATGGAAACAGTATGACTTTAAAAGGTGTAGATGATTTAAACTGGATAAATATTGAATAAAAATACGAGTAGGTGATAGATATGAAAAAGAAAAGATATTTTGTTGTTCCGGCCGCTCTAGCTTTGCTCGGTGGACTTTACTTAATTAGCAAACAATCAGACGGACTTTTGGCATCTGAACGCATAGAGATTGCAATTCGCTCCAAGAACTTTGTGCATAATCTCAACCGCGGTGATTTTGATGCATGCTATAACAGCCTTTCTTCTGACATGCAGGAGAAGACAAGTATAGAAAGACTACATGCTATGCTAGATCCTATACTTGGATTCCTTGGTAGTTTTGAGGAGTTCAAGGGCGGTAGCATTTCTAGAGAAAGACATGCTGAGACAAGCACATATATGTGCAATCTGAAGTGCGACTACGAGAATGGCCGCGCGGTATTCACCATCATTCTCGATGAGAAAATGGATATAGTTAACCTTTATATAAAATAGAATAGAAGCAACACAATTAAATATAACATTATGGCAATGTAATTAAAGCACTTCAAGTGGAAAATAACTGGAGTGCTTTTTGAATATTTAGTTTCCAATTTAAGTTAAATATATTTAATTAATAATATATATAGTTTCAAAAGAGCCTTGACCAATCGAATAAACTTCAAAAGATAAACGGTGTCATGTATTAAACACTCCTTTTCTTGAAATCCTCTCCGCCGGCAAGGCTCTGATGTATTTAACTATTTAGTTTTTGTACAGGCTATTTAGCAGCTTTCTTTCTTCTTGAAAGTGCAGCAAAAGCAATAGCTGCGCCAGCTCCTAGCACTGCGAATCCTGCAAGACCGCTTCCATCAAATGTGTTAGGTCCTGGTCTGTTAGCATTTCCTGATCCGTTTGCTCTTGGGCTAACATTTGCAAAGTAGTAAACCGAGAAGTCATCGTTCTCAAATGTTACAGTCTTGCCGCTTATTGAAGTAACTGGAATCTCCTCAAGTGTTCCATCATGCTTCTCGTGGAAGATGTGTAGATTCTTTGGCTCAAGATTCTTAAGCTCAACAGTTACGCGCTGCTTTCCATTTGGCTTAACTCTATCGCCATTTGCATTTACAAAGTAAATATCGTATGCTTCGTATTCGCCTGCCTTGTATCCCTTAAGATCCTTCTCTACCTTTACAATCTTAGCTGTTAGCTGCACATTATCATTGTTGCCTGGCTGTGGCTGTGGCTGTGGCTCAGGTTTTGGTTCTGGCTTTGGCTGTGGCTTTGGCTCAGGCTGTTTCTTAGGTGAAACTGTTGCCTTTACACTTGGATAACCATCTGAAACAAGCTCGATTTCATAGCTTCCGTCTTCTCCCTTAGTGAAGATAGGAGTCTTTACACCACCCTTACCTGAGATTTCAGCGTTGAAATTAACTGTCTGATCATCTCCAAAGATTAGCTTAGCAAGGTCACGACCTCTTAGTGGCTGTCCGTCTACAAGCACACTTGAAATGCTTGCATAGTATGTATCCTTATCAAGGTCAGCCGGTAGAACAAGCTTGTTACCCTCAATCTTAACGGATCCATCTGCGTGATTTGACTTTAGCTGGAAGTTTGCCTGCAAATCACCATACTTCTCAGATGTGAATACTGCAGTGTATGCACCTATACCAGTGTTATCAGTCTTCTTAAATGTAATCTTATCCCCTGAAACAGTGTAATCCTTACCTTCCTCTAGAACAGTTTTACCCTTTTTAACTGCGCTTAGCTTATATGCTGCATCAGCTGGTGCATTTACCTTAGTTGTAACTGCTACACCCTCGCTAAATACAGCATTGTTTACACTTGCACTAGCATCTGCGCCTGGAATCTTCTTGCAGAGAAGCGAAGTATTTACAACTACATCGTCTCCATCATGCACCATGTATCTAATCTCAGTAATTGTCTTACCCTCGATGCTTGTATACGCCTTGTAGTTTACATGGTTACCATGTGGCTCTACGAAGTCAGGCTTAACTGCAAATGAAATCTCATATGTTTTAACCCAGATGTTCTCAAGATGCTTCATAGCGTACATGCTGCCGTCAGAAGTCTTTAGGATAACTCCATCTACATCCTTAGCTGCAGGTATTCCCTCTCCACTTAGTTTTATACCGTAGTTTCCGTATCTATTTATTGTGCTAATTGTTGCTGTAGCAGGGTTTACAACTGTTCCGTCACCCTTTGTTGCTGTTAGGGTTCCATCGCCATTGATTACCTTGTACTCCTTAGGCTGTGCGTTACCCTCATTCAGCGTCATATTCTTTACAATATCAAATAGCGGGTTCTTAGATGTCTTGCCATCAGCAATAGCCTTCTTAACCTTGTCGTAAAGAGCCTTGTCTATTGCAACATTTACATCCTTAACACCTAGGATCTTACCTGAGCCATCCTCGTTTACTGAGTTATATGTAGTTGGGAAGAAGCTCTTGAACTTATTCTTAGTTGAGCTTGTTACCGCATCGTACATTCCATCTGCTCTTAGGCTTGCTGCCTTATCAACAGCATCTGCATTAAGATCATTTGATACTGCTGTAAGGTTATTTAGCTCTCCATAATAGAAATCTGCATATGGAAGATTTACCTTTCCATATAGAGTCTTAGCTTCTTCAACTGGATTTGTCGTAGGTGCTGCATCTGCTTTGGAAAGCTCCGCTAAAATCGCAGTTTGATATGCTTTAGTTGTATATGTAGCTCCAGTCTTAGCATCTAGTCCATTTACCGTAGCTAGAGTTGCGGGCTGTCCTTCAAGTGTCTTGATTCTCTTATCAGCCTTGCTCTTGAACCTTTTGTTATAACTTTCCATATCTGGAGATGTAGTATTAATGTTAGCAAGCTTACCATCTCTTACATCAAAGCTTACATTAACGCTATATCCTTCCCAGCTGCCATGTGGCTTTTCTGCTCTAACTGGATCTGCAGTGTATGATTTATCAGCTGCAACCTCATCACCAGTTATAGCATACGCGCCCTGAACGCCTGCACTTACAAGCATTGCGCATGAAAGCAAGATCGCCAGAGGTCTCTTTCGCATTCTTACCATAAAATTCCTCCTGTGTAGTTAAATCGAGATATTTAATGTTAGATAACCATCTTATATATTAGTTACGCTAACATAGTTAGTCTAAACTAACACATGTTATAATATCACAATTACCTCCTGGAAATCAAGTCTATTTTATTGTACGTATTATCTTCACTTTTACATCCTAGAACAATCATAAATTTTTAATAACACCTCACAACTCCTTTAACCACGAATAAACATGTGATTATTCATAGTTGCTTTTTTTATTTCTGTGGAATATATCAGAGGCAATAGAAATTACTGAGCCTATCAAGACAAGTGTAATTCCAAGCACCATATTAAGTGGAATTACTTCGTGGATAATAACTACTGCGAGTATTGGTGCAAGTATAGGTTTAATGAAAAAAACAAGAGAGACAGTTTGAGCTTCGCAGTACTCCATTGCGAGGAAGTAACATAGATATCCACATCCTGTAACTGCAATTGATACATAGATAATACCTGGAATAGCATCTATACCTATTCCTTTGATAAACGGTACTTTAGCAAAGCTTTCAAGTCCGACTCTATCCAAGAAGTTCGCTAAAATTTTCATATGTGATAAACCCATATAAATAGCCATCTGAATAGCTGCGGTCAAAGAGCAAATACATGTCGTAACGACTCCACCATATTTTTGGCTCTCCTCCTTGCCTAAGACACCATATAATGCAAATGCAAGTGCAGAAAGAAGGCTTAGGCTCGCTCCCACGACACTAATATGAGCATCCCAAGGTTGTATAATTGCTAAAACTCCAGCAATCTGGAAGATAAGTGCATAAATAGTCTTCCTCTCTATCGCTTCTCCTAAAATCGGTACTGCAAGTATGGTTACAAATACGGTATTTGTACTAAATAGCACTGATACAACTGATGCTTTGGTATATATAACTGCCATCTGAAAGATATTCATGCCTAGAAATATCCCTATAAAAGCAATCAAAGTAAGCTTTATAAAATGTTTTCCAGTAACACTTTGGTTATCCTTTTTGAGCTTCATCAAAGCAAAAGGCAGCAATGCAATGCCGCCTATCAAAAATCTTATCATCGTGAGCTGCATGGGATTGAATCTCTTTGATGTATATTTCAGCCCTATCTCCATTGTGCTAAATAGCACTGTTGCAAATGCTATATAAATATATCCTTTTATTTTACTATATCCTTCATCGTTCATCTGATGCACCTAGTACTTATATATCAAGCTCAAGGCTTACTGGGCAGTGATCGCTTCCTAAAACATCTGGGTGGATTGCTGCCTCTTTAATCTTGTCTTTAAGTCCTTCGTCAACAACAAAGTAGTCTATACGCCACCCTGTATTGTTTTTTCTGGCATTTCCTCTGTATGACCACCAGCTATAAGCCCCTTCCTGCTCTGGATAGAGATGTCTGAATGTATCAGTAAAGCCCGCTCCAAGAAGCTCGGTCATCTTTGCTCTTTCTTCATCAGAGAAACCTGGATTTCCACGATTTGTCTTTGGATTCTTAAGATCGATTTCCTCGTGGGCAACGTTTAGGTCTCCGCACATTACAACATGCTTTTTCTTCGCAAGTTCGCTTACCATTGCTCTGAGGTCGTCCTCCCACTTCATTCTGTACTCAAGTCTTTTCAGCTCAGGCTGTGCATTAGGAACATACACATTAAGCAGGTAGAACTTATCATACTCTAGAAGCACCGCTCTTCCTTCATCGTCATGCCCCTCAAAATTATATGTCACGCTTAGTGGCTCATGCTTAGTAAAGATTGCAGTTCCCGAATATCCCTTCTTCTCAGCATATGAATAGTACTGCTGATATCCTGGCAAATCAACATCTGCCTGTCCTTCCTGCATCTTGGTCTCCTGAATGCAAAAGAAATCTGCGTCAAAATCCTTTACTATATCTTCAAATCCCTTTTTGAGAACTGCTCTTAGTCCATTAACATTCCATGAAACAAATTTCATCTATATTTTCTCCTTTTGATCAATTACTTTCTTAATATACTACATATCTTAAGCGCACATTGTAAACACGCCATTTAATACATACCCCTCAAAGCTTATATTTTATCAGCAAGGTATTCCACCTGTTCTACAAGATTCAAAACCAGCTCCGGGAAGCTCTCTGCAATGTCCTCAAGGTCAGCATAGTCATTGTTATACCCACGCACTTTACCGCTTTCCACGTCTATGAATACAATGCTTCCATCACCTAATCCTCCGATAGGAAACACTGGACCATGTTCATATTCGCTCATATACTCCTCGTATGCATCTTCAAAAATTGTATAATTCTCATCAAGCTCTTTCAAGTCAAATATCCATGGTTCTACTAAATAGCATCCACCTAAGTTAAGCAGCAGCCAGCGGTAATCTGATGGTATGGAAGCATAATTTGCTTCAAACTTTTTTATATCGTCCTCTGTTTCAGGTCGGATACCTTCTGTGAATGCGCTTGCTTCATAAGCTGCCTTAATCCTATCATAGTATTTTTCCAAAATAACATTACACATCTTATTCTCCTAGCATTTTTGATCTATATCTATTTTTTCTGCATTTGCTTTAGTAACTTTACTATTCTTTCCCTGTTCTTTGCCGTTTTCATAAAAGTAGGGAGATGGTCAGATTGAGACATTCCTGTGATATTAAATGGCTTTAACCTCAGGTCTGCGCTGAGATACTGAATTAAATACCCAAGGTGCTTGCGGTTCAGGGCCCAGACAGGCTTGCCCTGAAAAAACGTCAAAAACCACAGCTCTAGTCCAAAATATGGTTCTTTTCCATCCTGAATTTCAGCAGTGTATGAAAATGCCTCGGCAGTTTTATGAACTTTCCCTTGCATTTGAGTTCCGCAGTGAGGACATGCTACATTTAGGACAGAGAAGTGTTGTTTTGTCTCGTCTTCAATATCCACTTTATAATATCTGCCACAATTTATACACTTGTTATGAACATTGTAGCGATAAATTGTGCGATCATGGCGTTTTTGATGATTGCAACTTGTACACTTAAAATATACATTATCCTCATCTGCAGTTATCATCCCTAAACCTTGACATTTAGGACATTTAACCTGCATCCCAGATTCCATGGCGCTATGTACACTGTATTTAAAGTAAGCTTCATCAATTGCGCGACTCATAGCCCTACAAACTCCTTCCTTGTCAAGTACTATTATCCTATTATATTTTATGCTTTTTTATACATATTGTAAATGCATCATTGTATAGAGATTAATTACAAGGCTATATCAAAGAGAGAAGCCACTTATAAAATACATCAAAATGATATAACACACTTAACTTTTATCATAACATGGTGTATCCAAGAAAAAACACTTGTATTTTGTAAAATTCAGACATATTATGAAGATAGATAGACAAAATACTGCTTTATAAGTATATAAATTTCTAAATGGACTAGGGAGGTATCATATGAATGAGAATACCAAAAAAGAACGAAGAGCAGCTAGACTTGCATCGCTTTCATCTCTTGTGCTTCTTCTATTTGCACAGCTTCAGGATAAATATGAATTTTTCCATGAGTTGCCAAACCTGATAGTTTTACTTATTTGCGTAGTTTGTACGATAACAAGTATTTGGGCTGCTTCTAACTTAATCTCCAATAATAAGCATGTCAAGGTTCACCTATTTCAGTTATCTGCTACATCCTGCCTAGCTTCATTCGTCATTTGCACAAATTTATAGAATTATTTTAGGATGGTGATAATATGAAATTAGCAAGTAAAGAAAATAGAATAATGCTCACTGTACAGTCGCTCTGCACCTTGCCTATTTATCTGCTTTTCGCCTACTACGGATATTCGAGGGACAAGGATCTTCCGTCAGTTCCATTACTAGCAGTTATACTTTTTGCAATACTTGCTATTGCAGGCGAAATTTGGGTAGCTGATTATAATATTTCCAGGCGTAAATACAGTTTTATTTCAATAATATCTGTTTCTGCTACATCCATTCTAGTCGGATTGTTACTTTTTCTATATTTAAAACAGAGGTAATAATAATGAAGAAAGAAATCATCTATCTAGCTTTGTGCATCATGGGATGTCAGTTTATCGTAACATCTTTGATTTGCTCATTTATATTTCAGAAGCTTAGCTTTATTTCATTTAGGGAATCACATGCTAATTGCATTGACTATTTATATGAATTTCCTTTGAATGTAGTTCTTATCATCGGAAGTCTGATGACTCTTGCAGGTGCTGCAGGAATGTATTATACATTTAAAAGCAAATAGTTTTGATAATGCAAAAGGCTGATATCACTGTCCCGACCTCCTAATCGTTAGATTTTGGTCTAACTTTTGGGGGTCGGGACACACCATCAGCCTTTTTGTTTACCTTATTTAGCTTCCGCTGTGCCTTTCTTACCAAATAGTCCTGATAGAACAGTTAGCACGATACAGCTGTAGCAGAATATCGAGAATACCGCGTACTGAACTGTAGGCACGCCTAGCATGTTTGAGATGAAGACACCACACACGCTCCATGGTACGAGTGGGTTAATAACTGTACCGGAATCTTCAAGTGCGCGTGAGAGATTCTTCTGGTGAAGACCTAGCTTATCGTAAATTGGGCGGAATGTCTTTCCTGCCAGCAAGATGCTTAGGTACTGCTCTCCAACTATGAAGTTAACACCTAAAGCTGTAGTTGCAACAGCTAGTGTTGCCTTGAATCTTGTGTTTAATAGGTGAGCGATGTTTTCTAAGATGGTTGGAATAATTCCAAGTCCAAACAGTAGACCGCCCAGGCTCAAAGCTAAAATTACAATTGTAATTGTGAAGAACATGCTGTTTATTCCACCACGGTTGATAAGTGAAGCGATATTTTCAGGAACACCTTCTTTGTTGAAACCGCTATAGAAGATGTTTGCGATTTCACCTAGGCTGTATCCAGTGTTAAACTGGGCGATTACTAGGCTGAGTGCGCTTACGATAATCATGCTAACAATTGCTGGAAGTTTGAATATCGAAAGCACTATCAAAAGCACAAATGGTACCAAAGCATATCCGTGAACAAGATCAGTTGAAAGTAGCGACTTCTTGAATGCATCGATTGCCGAAACATCTCCATTTGAGTTCCAAGGTGACATTACTGTAAAGAAAACACCTGAAATTATGAATGCTGGAACTGTGGTGTACATCATGTTCTTGATGTGATCAAAGAGATCTATTCCCACAATACTTGCCGATATACTAGTTGTATCTGATAGAGGAGACATCTTATCTCCAAAGAATGCACCTGATACAACAGCACCTGCTGTAATTGCAGGGTTTAAATCAAATACACCAGAAAGGCCCATAAGCGCAACACCTAAAGTTGCAACTGTTGTTAAGCTGCTTCCGATTGAAATACCTATGATTGCAGTGATGCAGAAGGCTGATAGGTAAAAGGTCTTAGCTGAGATTATATTTAGACCGTAGAATATCAGCGTTGGGATAGCCCCAGACATCATCAAAGCGGAAATTAGGATTCCAATAAAGAAGAATAAGTATACTGCACCCATACTTGTCGATACGGACTGAACCATGCTTTCCTGCATATCTGAGAACTTAACTTTGCGGAAAAGTCCGTAGATCAGAAGAAAGATGATACTTACAAGAACTGGGATGTGAGCTGAAACTCCCTCTATTGTGATAATAGGAAAGCCCAGCATGAATAAAATAATTGCTGTGATGACCAGGGCTTCTACAATTCCTGGCTTTCTGAGTTGCTTAAGATCAAACATGATTTTCTCCTTTAAAATTCTTTCTAAATAATCTTCTGCGCAATAAAAAACTTCTCACGATTTACAATTTGCATCGTCAGAAGCCGGGTAAAATCCTTTGGTGATTAGAGGCTCCATACACAATGCAAACAGAGCCACTAAGTATCTTAGGACTCTCTAATTCTTATAATAATAGTAATAGCACTTTTGACCGCAGCAAGAAAAATGTTTATCCTGCATATTTGCTTCTGTCAAAACATTACACATTTTCATTTTTGTTGCTCCTTTCAAAGTGATTTTTTTCATAATAACACCAAATCGGTGTATGCGTCAAGCTTTTTTGTTTAAAAAGATAATATTTTTCTATATTTTATGTTATTATACATAAAATACTTTGTTTCAGTCGACTTTTTCACATACGCTTTTCAGCATGAAAAAGCCTAAACTTGAATCTTTATGCCAATTCGCTTATAATTTATATAACTACAGATTTATTTAGGAGGTCGTTTTGTTAGAATTAATAAAAGCCGTGATATACGGTATAGTCGAAGGAATTACAGAATGGCTGCCAGTCAGCAGCACAGGACACCTTATTTTACTAAAGAGCATAATGCCGATGAAGGTTTCGGATAACTTTTGGAACTTTTTCCTTGTTGTTGTCCAGTTAGGCGCAATCCTTGCGGTAGTTATCTACTTTTGGAACAAGATATGGCCATTTAATACAAAGGTTAAAGGCAAGTCCTTTATAAGATATGATGTAATGCAGCTATGGGTTAAGATCATTGTAGCATGTTTCCCAGCTGCGATAGTAGGTATCTTGCTAGACGATTGGGTTGATAAACACCTCTACAATCCGACAACAGTAGCAATCATGCTGATTCTTGTCGGAATCGCTTTCATCTTTGTAGAGAAAAAGAATGTAAATAAAGAGCCAAGGATTACAAGCCTTCGCGATATATCATATAAGGATGCTTTGATAATCGGAGCTTTTCAGCTTATCGCTGCCGTTCTTCCAGGAACATCGCGTTCAGGTTCTACAATCATAGGCGGACTTCTTATCGGAATCGATAGAACTATCGCTGCAGAGTTCACCTTCTTCCTAGCAATCCCAGTGATGTTTGGTGCAAGTCTTCTAAAGCTTCTCAAGTTTGGACTTCACTTTACTGCCATGGAATTTGGAATACTCTTTGTGGGAATAGTCGTATCCTTCCTAGTTTCACTGTTCTGCATCAGGTTCTTGATGGCATATGTGAAGAAACACGATTTCAAGGTTTTCGGTTGGTACCGCATAGCTCTAGGCGCAATCGTGCTTATATACTTTAAGCTTATACTCGCATAGCTTCGTCAAAACATAATACAAATCAAAAGCCGCTTTGCTTATGCAAAACGGCTTATTTGTTTACTTTTCTTCTAGGAAATTAAGCACTGCTTTATTAAAAATCTTAGGCTTTCTTGATGATATAAAATGGCCTCCAGGAATCAAGCAAAGCTTAGCCTTTGGTATACAGCGACTAATGAGCCTTGTGTGCTCAGTTTTGATAATATCGTGCGTTCCGCCAAGAATTAAGGTCCTAGCATGAATGTTCTCAAGCTCAGTCTCACTTATATACGGCTCATTTGTAACTAGAGCCAGCTTCTCTGAGTGCAGCTTTGCACGAATATCGATCTTGGAAAACAAATCTACTATCTTACGCAATATCCTAATTGGTATCATAGCTATATTCTTAACACCCGATGGATATAGATTTGCCCCCCAAACGATTAGTCTATCTACAAGTTCAGGATACTTTGCTGCAAAGCAAAGAGCAGTATTTCCACCATCTGAAAAACCAAGTATGGTAGCCTTCTTAATTGAGTGTTCCTTCATGAAATCAGCAAGATCATCTGCGAACTGTCTAATTGTAAAAGGGCCTTCTCCTCTAGGCGACTTACCATGACCTCTTGTATCTAGTGCAATTACTCTGTATTTCTTTGCAAAGAATTCCATTTGCGCATTAAAATAACTGTTGTTTTCTCCGTTTCCATGTAGAAGAATAAGGGTTTTGCCTCTTCCCTTCTGTTTATAATTGAGACGAATCTTCATAACTTTCCCCCTCAAAAATTAACTTACTTCCTGACTATTTCTCTAACATTCCTTTGTACTGAGCAATGCCTCCGATGTTTGTCACATCACTGTATCCATTGCTCTTCATGAATCCTTCTGCCATATCACTACGACCACCTGACAAGCAGTAAACATAAATCTTAGCACTCTTATCTGGTACGGCATCTTCGATTTCTTTAATATTGCTAAGTGGCACATTGATGCTCCCTGGAATTCTCCCTAAAGCATACTCGTCAGCCTCTCTGACATCAACGAGCAATATACCATCTTCAGCTTTAAATTCTTCTATATATTTATTTATATTCTTATCGAATAATCCCATATCAAGCTCTCTTCTCTTGGCAGTCTAAGGGAATAATCCCACGAATTTAACTACTAATTCAGCCTTTTTATAGTTATTATATAATCAATGTACTACTATATTATACACCTATTGTCTGCGTATAGACACATAATTTATATTTTTTCCTTGTGAAGAAAATTTTTCTTCGTACTCTGTCATCGGGCTTATTTTGCTGAACTCACTTGCATGAAGGTCACGCGTTAATCCAGTGACATCAAAGTTTGCAAGTTCCTTGCACTCCTCGATTTGCTCAAGTGTAAAATCGAAGAGATCGTCGTTGTCGGTCTTAAACCTTATGAAGCCGCCAGGCTTTAATGCCTTTAGATATTGAAGCAGTCTATCCTTATGTGTGAGCCTGCGCTTTGCGTGTCTGGCCTTAGGCCAAGGATCGCTAAAGTTCATAAATATGCCATCAAGCTCTCCTTCAGCAAAATCTCTCTCCATGTCATTTATGTATGTAGTTATAAATCTGATATTATCAAGTTCCATCTCCCTACTCTTGACCATTCCGCGTATGATTACGCTCGCAAGTCCCTCTGCAGCAAGGAAAAGTGCATCTGGATTTTGACTTGCACTGCTTGTTATAAATCTGCCTTTACCCGAACCAATTTCTAAAAACAGTGGCTTATTTGTTCCATTCTCAAATAGCTTTCTCCAGCTTCCGCTGTGCCCTTCCGAGCTTGGAACTATTACATCATCAAAATCGCTAAGCTTTTGATCTATATCTTTGATTTTTCTCTGTCTCATACAACCAACCTATAGGAAAATTCTCATAGAGATAACTACGCCTAGGAAAATCAGACAGGCAGCTATCGCCATGAAGTCAAGTTTATCAAATTTGATTTCGTTCATTCTCGTTCTTCCGGCTCCACCACGGTAGCATCTAGCTTCCATTGCCATTGCAAGGTCCTGAGCTATTCTAAATGCACTTACAAATAGCGGTACTAGGATCGGAATCATTGACTTTGCACGCCTTAGAATATTTCCGCTCTCAAAGTCTGCCCCCCTCGCCTGCTGAGCCTTCATTATCTTATCAGTCTCATCAAGAAGCAAAGGTATGAATCTCAAAGCTATGGACATCATCATTGCAATTTCGTGCGAAGGCACGCCTAGCTTTGATAGAGGTGCCATAAGCTTTTCTAGTCCATCTGTTAAAGCGATAGGCTTTGTTGTAAGCGTCAAAACAGATGAGCTTATTATCAGCAGAATCAATCTAAGACTCATAAAGAGCGCAAGATAGATTCCCTCTGTAGTTATTTTGATGAACTTCCATCTGAAAATCTCGTGTCCATCGACCATGAAGATATTCAGAAAGAAGGTAAACGCCAAAATCATAAATATCGGTTTCAGGCCACGCAAGATAAATGAAATTGGCACCTTTGATAGCGCAACACAAATAGCAAGCGCTGCTCCGCACACTGCAAAACCGATAAATCCCTTTACAAGGAATAGCTCAATTATAAAGATTAGCGTTGCCAATATCTTTGTTCGCGGGTCGAGTCTGTGGAGAATTGAGTCGGCAGAATAGTACTGTCCTAAGGTTATATCCCTAATCATTGGACTCTCCTCTCTCTGGCTTTGATGAATCAACGCCTGCATTCTTGTTTTTTAGATATGCTAGGAGCGCCGTCTTTGCATCCTCGATATTGAGAACATTTGCTGGTACATTCACGCCACAAGTTCCAATGTCGTTCATCAGCTCAGTCACTGGCGGAATATCAAGACCTATTGCATTTAGTTCTTCATGCCTTGAGAATACGACCTCAGGTGTATCCATCATCAAAATCTTACCCTCATCCATAACCAGCACGCGGTCTGCCATCTCGGCGACATCACTCATATTATGGCTTACGAAGATAATTATATTTTTCTGCGCACTGTGGATTTTCTCTATCATCCTTAGGATTTCCTTATGCGCACCCGGGTCAAGACCTGCAGTAGGCTCATCCAGTATCAAAATTTCTGGCTCCATCGCAATAACACCTGCGATAGCAACTCTTCTCTTCTGTCCTCCCGAAAGCTCAAAAGGTGACCTCTCAGCGATATCATCGTAGTCGAGTCCGACAAGCTGAATAGCCTCTCTAACTCTGACATCGATTTCTTCCTCGCTAAGCCCTAGATTCTTAGGGCCAAAGGCGATATCTTTTGCTACGGTTTCTTCAAATAGCTGGTATTCAGGGTACTGAAAAACGAGGCCAACTCTGCGTCTAACATCCTTCATCACAGTCTTCGGATCTGTTATATCCGTATCTCCGATGATTATACTACCTGAACTTGGCTTAATTATACCGTTCAGGTGCTGCATCAAAGTAGACTTGCCTGAGCCCGTATGCCCTATAACTGCCACCTTTTCGCCATCTGCTATCTCAAAGCTGACATTATCTAAGGCGAGCTGTTCATCCGGCATACCCTTGCTATATATATGTGTTAAATTCTTTACTTGTATTGACATACGAATTCTTTTAGCCTTTCTGCTGTAACCACCTCTGGTGGCACATCTATGCCGTTTTCTCTGAGATATATGGCAATCTCTGCGGACATCGGCACATCTAGCCTTGCTGATCTAATCAGCTCATCCTGAGAAAATACATGCTCTGGTGTTCCGTCTAGCAGTATTTCTCCCTTATTCATAATCACTACTCTATCTGCTTTTACCGCCTCATCCATAAAGTGTGTTATGAGTATCACAGTTATTCCCTCACGGTGCAATTTCTCAATTATCTCCATGATATCCTTGCGCCCGCGCGGGTCGAGCATCGCTGTCGGCTCGTCAAAAATGATGCACCTAGGCCTGATGGCAACAACGCCCGCGATGGCGATGCGCTGCTTTTGGCCGCCCGAAAGCAGATGAGGCGCTTTCCTCTTGTACTTCCCCATCTTCACGGCGTCAAGCGCCTCGTCGACCCGCGCTCTAATCTCGACCGGATCAATTCCTATGTTCTCCGGTCCGAAAGCCACGTCATCCTCAACAATTGCAGAAACGAGCTGATTATCAGGGTTCTGAAAAACCATTCCAGCAGTCTGTCTTATATCCCAAATCTTATCCTCATCCCTAGTATCCATACCAGAAACATAGACTGCACCATGGCTAGGCAGGAGAAGTCCATTAAGATTCTTGGCAAGGGTCGATTTCCCAGAGCCGTTTTGACCGATAATTGCAGTAAATGACCCCTCCTCGATCTCTAGACTCACGCCCTTTATAGCTAACTTCGGCTCCTCGTCCTCCCCATGTGGATACTGAAAATAAAGATTATCTATTTTAATTATATTTTCCATTATTCCATCCTATAGCATTTTATTGCCATTAATACTTTTAAATGCTCCATATATATACATATACAGTAGCCCTAAAAATAAACATAATTCAACATTATTATCCTACAACAAAACACCTATTCTTGCAATACTATGAGCTCCATTTGACATTGCCCCATGCAGGGGTATAATAAACTTAAAGTGTATGTATTAAAAAGATGAATTACACATTATTTTGATATACAGTTGGAGGGTATATGAAGCCATTTGTTGCAAGTAAAAAGAATGACAAGAGCACGCCGCTATACATTCAGCTCTATCGCCACATAAGAAGCGATATTTTAAGTGGAAATATTAAAACCGGTGAAAAATTACCTTCTCTGAGAAAGCTAGCTGAGCTCAACGAGATTTCCATTACGACTGCTGAACAGGCCTACAACCAGCTACTCACCGAGGGCTATATAACAAGCAGGCCTCAGTCTGGCTACTATGTATCTAAGATTGATGCTTTTTCAGATGTTCAGGGGGATAGCGACCACGATATCTTCGAATTAACAACTCAAAGCTTTGATAACTCTAGGTACCTTTATGACCTATCTGCCTTTGATTTTCAAAAGTGGAAGAAGTGCACATCTAGAGTCTTCAATGAATACCCTCATCTCCTTTTGTTCGAAAGTGATGTTCAAGGAGAGCAAGCACTGCGCTATGAAATTTCCAAATATGTATATTCCTCGCGTGGCGTTATAGCTGACCCTTCACAGATTGTAATCGGTGCAGGTACTCAGCAGCTTACGACTCACCTTTGCCATATACTAAGGCATATGGACATCGGTTTTGTCTGCGCAGAAGACCCAGGCTATGTTCCAATTCAGAAGATTTTTCATGACAATGGCTTTGGTATAAATAAAATTCCTGTTTCGAGCGACGGAATACGCATAGATATGCTCCCTGCAAACATAGCATCAGCAGTTTATGTTAGCCCAGCGAACCAGTTTCCTACTGGTTCTGTCATGTCCATTGCAAGCAGGTACAAGCTTCTTGCTTGGGCAAATCAAAACAACAGCATCATCCTTGAAGACGACTACGACAGCGAGCTCAGATATTTCGGAAAGCCGATACCTGCGCTTCAAGGTTTAGACAATAATCATAGAGTCGTATATTTTGGGTCCTTCTCATCGACGCTTTTTCCTGCAATCAAAGTCAGCTACATGATTCTTCCTCCTAATATGGCGGAAATCTTTGCTAGTATCAAAGCAAACTACACCCAGACCTGTTCCAAGACAGAGCAGCTTACACTTGCACTATTTATGGAAAACGGTTATTATTACACAAATATCAGGCGTCTAAGAAGCCTATATGCTCAGAAGCTTCAGCTTGCAATATCATCTTTTGCTAAATATGGCATGGGCTTCATAGATGCAAAGAACACAAAATCTGGAATCAACATCATCCTCGATGTCAAATCCGAAAAGAGTGCCGAGATGCTTTGCCAAGAAGCAGAGTCTCTAAGGCTATATGTGGCAACGCTAAATCAGAACTCAGAAACAGAACAAAAAAATAGGCAGCTGATTTTTTACTACAATCAGATACCTATTGATTTGCTTGAAGATAGTATCAAAAGTCTTGCCAAGCTATGGGCGTCCTAAACGGCGCCCTCTTATTTTGTCTTTTCAAAACCCTTGATATTCTTAGTCGTTGTAATTGTGCCATCGTGCTGAACGAAGATAGCCTCGTAGCCGTCGAGTGACTCTATCAGCTTCTTGCCATCCTTTTCTCCTAGAATTAGGCAGGTTGTTGCAAGCGAGTCGCAATCTATGCCCTCATTACCCGCACCGATAATAGTTACGGAGTCAAGGCCCGTCTCAACTGGATATCCTGTCTTAACATCAAGGATGTGGTGATATACCTTTCCATCCTTTGTGAATGAACGCTCGTAGGTTCCAGATGTTACAAGGCTCTTGTCATGTGCCTCTACAACACCTACGATTCCGCCATCCGTGCTAAATGGGTCACGCACACCTATTCTGAAATCCTTGCCATCAGGCTTCTTTCCCACAACGGAAATGTTTCCGCCAAGGTCAATAACTGCACTGCTCACACCCTTCTTCTTTAGGAATTCTGCAAGTTTGTCTGCAATATATCCCTTTGCTATTCCGCCAAGGTCAATCTCTCCCTTAGGGTCACTTAAACTCACCTTATTTCCGTTAACCTTGATTTGCCTATAATCTACATGTGTCAAAGCTTCGTTCAGGGCTTCCTGCTCAGGAATCTTACCTTCTCCACCTTCAGGCTGAAAGTTCCATAAATCTGTAACCTGACCTATCGTAACGTCGAATCTTCCCTCTGAAAGCTCGGCGTATTTGATTGCTTTTTTGATGACAAACAATGTCTCGTCTGTGCACTTGATTTCTGCTCCACCTGCATGGTTTATCTTGTAGATATCGCTAGACTCTCGCGTCTTGCTCAACATGTTCTCGTATTTTTCGCAAAGCTTATAGGCATCTTCGATAACCTTGCTTGCATTTTCTTCTGACATATCCTTCATGTCATAAATGGTCAAATTGCAAACTGTATCGAGGTAAAAGCCACTTTTCTGCACAGGATCTGTGCTCTGATTTGTCTTTTTGCTGCAAGCTGTCTGTGATATAATTAGACTCAGCACCAGAATAATAACTGGTATTACTTTAGTTTTTTTACTCATTTTGTTAATCCTTAAGGAGAACCAATTTGTTCCGTATTATAAAAAAAGCAGATATTATACTATTCATATGTCTCATTCTCATAGGTGGAGCGCTATCCTACCTAGCCTTTTCGGGTAGCTCAACCGGAGATCTTGTCGTTGTCAAAGTCAACGGCGAAGTCTACGGAAAATACAGCCTTACAAAGGATAGAACCATCACCGTAAACAGGGACGGACACATGAATAAGATTACCATAAAAGGCGGTAAGGTGCAAGTTAGCAAATCTAACTGCAAGAATCAGGTTTGTGTTAAGCAAGGCTCGATTTCTACAACTCACCAAAATATTGTTTGTATACCTAACAAAGTTGTAGTGAGCATAGAGGGTAAGGGAGGTGAGTACGATGTCATCTCACAATAAAATGTCATCTAGAGCCCACTCAAGGTCAAGCCGCATAGCTACAACTGCTCTTCTTGCTGCTCTTGCGCTCATATTTTCCTATGTTGAGGCCATAATACCAATGCCTATTGCCGTGCCTGGCGTCAAGCTTGGAATTGCAAACCTCGCAGTACTAATCGCTTTATACCGATTTGATTTCAGGTACGCCCTATCTATCAATTTGATAAGAATTATAGTTAGTGGACTTCTGTTTAACGGACTTTTCGGTGCACTTTACGCAATGTCCGGTGGCGTGTTAAGTCTCATCGTTATGTGGCTTCTAAAGAAAACCAATCTTTTTAGCATAGTAGGTGTAAGCATGGCCGGAGGTGTAGCGCATAATATGGGACAGATTCTAGTCGCATCGCTTCTCGTCTCAGATTTGCGCATGTTTATGTATCTACCCGTTTTGATGTTCTCTGGAATAATAAGTGGAATTATCATAGGCGTCATCGCCTACTATGTTCAGCGCTCACTTAATGCAAACAAGGGCGCTTCGCAAATATAAGATAGTAAGGAGGAGAGTAAGTATGAAAAAAAAATTAGAATTACTACAAGGTGTAATGCGTGAACATGGAGTGGCGATTTGCATCGTTCCTACCAATGATTTTCACGGATCAGAATATATAAATGAATACTTCAGAAGCAGGCAGTTCATTTCGGGCTTTACTGGTTCTGCAGGAACACTCGTCGTTTGTGAGGACTCTGCCTACCTTTGGACTGATGGTAGATACTTTCTTCAGGCATCAATCCAGCTAGAAGGAAGCGGTATAGAGCTCATGAAGACAGGTGAACCTGGTGTTCCTGAGATTGAGAATTTCCTAGAGAAGAATCTAAAAAAAGGCGATGTTCTAGCCTTTGATGGAAGAGTTCTCGCTTGCCGTATCGGAGACAAATACAAACAGATAGCTGATAAGTGTGGCGCTGTAACAAAGTTTGATATCGATCTTCCAGGTCTTGTATGGACAGATAGACCAAAGCTTTCAGGAAACAGCATTTGGGCACTTCCTGAAACTTCATATGGGGAGTCCTTTAAAGGAAAGCTTGCAAGGCTAAGAGATGAAATGGCAAAGGGCTCAGTTGACTACCACCTGATCACTGGACTAGAGGAAAATGCATGGCTTTACAACCTTCGCGGTAGTGATGTTGATAGAAGCCCTATCTTCTTCTCCTTTACGCTCATAAGCCCTGGCTCCGTAACTCTTTACAAGTTCGGTAAAGACTTCGATGATCTGCTAAAAGAAAATGGCATTACAGTTAAACACTACCTTAATATCTTTGAGGATATAAAGAAGCTACCAGATAACGCTAAAGTGCTAGCTGATTTTGATGCAGCATCATATTCGCTGATTAAAAGTATCCCGAGCGCTTGCAAAATCGTCGACGGCCTTTCTCCAGTTAGCATGTTCAAATCAATCAAGAACCATATAGAAATTGCTGCAACAAAGGAAGCCCATATGTATGACGGCCTTGCGATGGTAAACTTTATCTACTGGCTAAAAAATACAGTTGGCAAGCAAGCTCTCACCGAGATATATGCCTCAGACCACCTTGAGAGCCTCAGATCTGCTCAGCCAGGCTTTGTTGATCTAAGCTTTGATACAATTGCAGGCTATATGTCAAACGGCGCTATAATCCATTATAGCGCTACTCCTGAAAGTGACACTGCACTAGAGGCAGACGGCTTTATGCTAGTTGACTCTGGCGGGCAGTATCTCAAAGGAACTACTGACATAACAAGAACCATCGCTCTTGGAGCTCTTACAGATAAGATGAAAGAGTGCTACACCGCAGTGCTTCGCGGACATATAGATCTTGCTATGGCAAAGTTTAAAGCAGGTACCACTGGTTACGATCTGGATCCTCTTGCAAGAAAAGCTCTTCAGGAAATTGGTCTTGACTATAACCACGGCACAGGCCACGGCGTTGGCCACATACTCTCCGTGCACGAGGGACCTCAGAGAATAAGCAAGGTTCCAAACAAGTATGCGATAGAACCCGGCATGATAACTAGTGACGAGCCTGGCGTATACATTGAAGGTGAATTTGGTATCAGAATAGAAAACGAAATCCTCTGCATGGAAGCTGATAGCAAGTCAGATGAGCTATGCTTCGAAATGCTAACACTCTGCCCTTACGAGCCAGAAGCAATAATTGCAAGCAAGCTGAGCGAGGAAGAAAGAAACTATCTAAACAAGTACCACAAGATGGTTTACTCAAAGCTGGCTCCACTTCTTGAGCCAAATGTAAGAGATTGGCTAAGAGAGGTTACTGCTGCAATTTAGCAGTTTATAAAGTCCAGCTCAAAGCTAGCATGGGCAAATTAGCATATTGCCCTGTGCAAGCACATATCAAAAAAATCAAAATGCTGTATCCATTTCGGATACAGCATTTTTGTTCTTATTTACTTGCGAAGTTTAAGCTTCAGCAGCTACTTTCTCTGCAGGCTTTTCTGCTGCCGGTGCTGGAGCAGCTGGCTTTTTCTTCTTTAGGCGCAAGTTCTGGATTGCTCCTGTTGGGCAAACCTTTGCGCAAGCTCCGCAGTTCTTACATGTATCTGGGTTGATGAATGCAAGGTTATCAGTAACGTGAACTGAGTCAAACTTACATACTGACTCACACTTCTTACATCCGATACATCCAACTTCACATGCCTTACGAGTAACTCCGCCCTTTTCTGTGCTGTGACAGTGGCAGATTACCATGTTCTTAACAGGTGAAATACGGATTAGGAACTGAGGACAAGCCTTAGCACATGCTCCACAAGCTACGCAGGCATCTCTATCAACCTTTGCAACTCCGTTTATAACACGAATTGAATCGTAATTACATGCGTCTACGCAGTCTCCAAGACCTAGACATCCGAACTGACATTCCTTAAGTCCGCCGAATAACTGCTTTGCAGCCTTACAGCTCTTTGGTCCCTGATACTCAAGGAGTGACTTTGAAACGTCCTTGTTTCCGTTACACATTACAACTGCAACTTTTCTATCTTCGCTTCCTGCCTCTACACCTAATATAGCTGCAAGCTTTGCTGCTACTGCAGGTCCACCTACAGGGCATTTATTACATGGCATATCGCGATCTTCTGCCATTGCACTCGCATATGCGTCACAACCTGCGAATCCGCAACCACCACAGTTTGCACCTGGAAGCACTTCTCTAAGCGCAGCAGCTGTTTCGTCTACAGGAACAAAGAAAACTTTTGATGCAAAGGATAGCATAATTCCAGCTATGATTCCTACTGCAACTACTACTAAAATAGCTATTATCATTTTGCTTCGCCTCCTTCCTTACGAAAACATGCCGCTGAAGCCCATGAAGCTCAGTGAGAGTATAGCCGCTGATATAAGTGTTAGTGGAACACCCTTGAATGGCTGTGGAACTCCCTCTTCGTTTACAAGCTTTGTGCTTCTTACTCCGGCAAATAGGATTAGGGCTAGAGTAAATCCAACAGATGCACCAAATGCATTTGCAAGTGATAGACCAAAGCCATATCCTGCGTCAATATTAGCGATACATACACCAAGTACTGCACAGTTCGTTGTGATCAGTGGTAGGAATACTCCAAGTGAGCTGTAAAGCGCTGGCATATACTTCTTTAACATCATTTCGATTAGCTGTACAAGAGCAGCAATTACAAGGATGAAGATTACTGTCTGTAAATAATCGATATGGAACTTGTTTAAAATCTGCTGAATAGGCCATGTAACTGCTGTTGCTAGTACCATTACGAATACTACAGCGCCACCCATACCTACAGCTGAGTCCATTTTCTTTGATACACCTAGGAATGGACAAATTCCGAGGAACTGAGCAAGAACATAGTTATTAGCTAAAATCATGCTCAAAATAATTGATACTGCTAACATGTCTATGCTCCTTTCTTCTCTTCATTTTCTTCCTTCGCACCTAGGATTGTTATTTCTTCCTCGCCGAAGTCTCTAACTTTACGTTCCTTATCACGTGTGATGAAGTTTACAGCTGCAACTAGTATTGCAAATGTAAAGAATCCACCAGGTGCAAGGTTAAATATTGCTACTCCATCAATCTTGCCTGCTAGGATAGGAATGTTAAAGAGTGTACCACTTCCGATAAACTCTCTAATCATACCCATGATTACTAGGGCGCCTGTATATCCGAGTCCCATTCCGATTCCATCAAGAGCTGAGTCTATAACTCCATTCTTGTTTGCAAACATCTCTGCACGACCAAGGATGATACAGTTTACAACGATTAGCGGAATAAATAGTCCAAGTGATTTGTATACGCTTGGCACATAAGCCTGAAGCATCAGCTGAACTACTGTTACGAATCCTGCGATTACTACGATGTAGCAAGGAATTCTTACGTTATCAGGAATTATCTTACGTAGAAGCGAGATAACTATGTTAGAAAGTATCATTACTACTGAGAAAGATACTCCCATTCCAAGTCCGTTGATAGCCGTTGAACTTGTTGCAAGTGCTGAACAGCAACCTAGCAAAAGTACAAGTACCGGATTTTCTTTTATTAGACCGTTCGTTAGTATCGTTAGTCTTGATTTCTTTTCTTCCATTACTTAGCACCTCCTATTTCTTTGTATTGTAGGAGAGCTTCAAATACTCCATAATGAACTGCGTTCGATGAAACAGAAGCACCAGTGATATGGTTTATTGTAGGATCCTTCTTCGCAGATATATCCTTCAGTTCTTTAACTCCCTTGTACTGTTTTAGATGCTCAGGTGTGAATACCTTAGTACCTACACCCGGTGTATCTTTATGATCCTGAATCTTAACTCCAGTAATCTTACCATTCTTGTCGATACCAATCATTTCAATAAGTGTTCCACCAAATGATTTAGTTCCAACTGTCATAACCATACCTTCGCCATTTTTGGCGATGTAAACATCATTTACTGTTACCTTGCCATCGGAAGTAGCTATAAGCTTTCCTTTATACTGATCAAATCCATCGGCCTTAGTTAGAAGCTCCTTACGAGCTGCATCAGCTTCAGCCTTTGTATTTCTCTTTATGATAGGATCTGCAACTCCAAATGTCAGTGCCAAAGCAGCTGATATAACAAAGCAGATTGCTACTAGTACAATTACAGGTACTACGTATTTTTTGAAAGTGTCATTATTTTTCATTTTTCTTGCCACCTCCATATGCTAGTTTGATGCAGAGCATATCGATGAGTGGTGTGCATATGTTCATCAAAAGAATTGAGAACGATACACCCTCAGGATATCCAGCCCACAACCTAATTACCATTGTGAAGAATCCGCATCCTATACCCATTATGACCTTACCGAGAGGCATGATAGGTGATGTTACATAGTCTGTTGCCATGAAGATTGCACCGAGCATTACGCCACCAGCGCATACATGGAATATTGCCATTTTTAGTGCACTTACATCTCCGCCTGCTACTGAGTAGTAGATGAATGCGATTACAAATACTGTACCGATAAATGCAAGTGGTGTTGCTGGTGAGATGATTTTCTTCCATACTAGGAAGATTCCACCTATTATAAGTGCTATAGCACTTACTTCACCAAGTGATCCACCAACTGTACCTAGGAATAGGTCCATGTTTGATGGAAGATCTGCCTTTGAGATCTGTCCGATAGGTGTCTCGCTTAGGACACCAAGAGGTGTAGGACCTGTCTTTCCGTCTACGCCATTTGGTAGTGGCCATGTTGTCATTCTTGATGTGAATGAAAGTAGTAGGAAGATACGAGCAACGATTGCAGGATTTGCAAAGTTGCGTCCTAGTCCACCGTAAAGCTGCTTAACTATAACTATAGCTGTGAAACAGCCTAGGATAGCCATCCAAAGTGGGAAGTTTGATGGTACGTTGAATGCGATCAGTGTACCTGTAACTACTGCACTTAGATCTGTCCATGTTTCTGGTCTCTTGAATAGCTTCTGATATCCCATTTCGAATAATACGCTGGCAACGATACAGACAGCTGTCAAAAGAAGTACTCTTGGACCAAATACATATGTGCTCACGCATAGTGATGGCACTAGTGCGATAAGTACATAAAGCATGGTCTTCTGTGTATCAAGCGCTGTTACTATATGAGGAGCGGATGATACTGTTAGATTATCGTAATATTGCTTTTCCATTACTTGATTCCAGCCTCCCTTACAAGGGCTTTGCCCAACTTGTTATAAAAGGCCAGCGGTCTTCTCGCCGGACATACGAATGAGCAGCTGCCGCATTCCATGCACTGCATAATCTGAAGGTCAGATAGTCTCTGAGCATCTCCAGCTAGATATGCATCAGCAAATCCTGTAGGCAACAAATTGATTGGACATCCCATATGACATCTTCCGCAGTTGATACATGGTGTCTCTTCTGGAATGTTTGTCTTTGTTGACGAGAATGCTAGGATAGCATTGTTGTTCTTGATTATTCCAAATGAATCTGATGGAATAGCTCTACCCATCATAGGTCCACCCATGATAATCTTCTTTGGCTCTGTCTTGTAGCCACCGCAGAATGCGACAACGTCCTTGATCTGTGTACCGATAGGTGTCACGATGTTCTTAGGTGTTGTGATTGCGTCTCCGTCAACTGTCAGTCTCTTCATTGTTAGTGGAATTCCTGTACGGAAGTACTGTCCAACAAATGCTACTGATGAAACGTTTGAAAGAATGATTCCAAGGTCTGCAGGAAGTACGCCTGCCTTCATTGGCTTACCTGTAATCTCATAAACCAAAACTCTCTCAGCACCCTTTGGATATCTTGAAAGAAGCTTGAATGTATGCATGTTGGTAATGCCCTGCTCCTTGAACATTCTATCGAATTTTTCAATCGCATCAGGCTTATTAGCCTCGATTCCGATATATGCTACCTTAAGGTCTAGGTACTTCATGATGAGCTTCATTCCATCGATGATGTCCTGTGTGTCCTCGAGCATGCAACGATGGTCAGATGTGATAAAAGGCTCACACTCTGCACCGTTTACTATCAAAGTATCAACCTCATCTATATTCTTAGGGTTGTACTTTACATGTGTAGGGAAGGACGCTCCTCCCATACCTACTAGTCCACTGTCTCTTACAGCTGCAACAAACTCAGCTAGATTGTGAACTTCTGGAACCTTTAGTTCCTCCCATAATTCCTGTTTCTTGTCTGTTTCAATAACAACAAGCGTATCGTATCCACCCATGGCATTACGCTGTGTCTCTATACCCTTAACGGTACCTGAAACGCTGGAATGAATCGGTGCACTTATGAAAGCATCGACATCACCAATAGGCTGTCCTACCTTAACTGTATCGCCCTTTGCAACCAATGGCTGACATGGCTTACCAATGTGCTGTGACATTGGTATCTTAACGATATCAGGGATAGGAGCCGTTTCAGTAGCACACTGAGCAGTGTTCTTATAGTGACCTGCGTCGATACTACGCAAATGCTTTGCACTTGAACTCATATCTGAAACCTTCCTTTCTAAAAAAATATCATAATCATACAGATATATTATAACGCAACATTCACCAAAAAATCATCAAAAATTTAACAATTTTTTCGATTATCATCAATTAAGTTTTTGAGTTCGTTTTGGTTCGCATTGGAATGTTGCAATTACAAACTTATTAGGGGATTCCATCCCGGCTTGTTAGCAATTTAGAGCAAGTTTTTTTCGCACCAATTGCTTAAATTCTCAAGGATTGGAATTAGATCGTCGCATATTGTCGTCGTCTCATACTCAACTCTCACAGGAACCTCCATATATTCGTTCCTTCTTACAAGTCCAGCTTCAGTCAGTTCTCTAAGAGCCTTGACCAAAACAGTGTTTGAAACTCCTTCCATCTTGCGACGCACCTCGTTATATCGAAGTGGACCGCTGGTGTTCAGCGTACATAGAATCTGCATCTTCCATTTGCCACCGATCACATCCATTGATTTACTCAGCGGACATGTATCTAGGCATGGGCAGCTATAGTCCGTCTCTACCACGATAACTTTCTCCTTACTAACTAATAAAAAACTGTGTTATTGCGATTTCTCTCTTTTCGATTATAATTATAGTAGGTAAGAAAAAAAGAGCAAGTAATTATAAGCTATCACAGTTTGCTCCAATTGTTATTTTTTTATCGAACCTAATTCGGTTCAAAAATAAGTTAAAATTATGCTTGCACGCAATTAAATTAATTATATTGTTAGAAAAGGCTAACTATGGGAGGACATAACATTAATGAATATCTTATTCCAAGGTCTCATGCTCGGCTTTGCGTATGTCATGCCGATTGGAGCTCAGAATATCTTTGCTATAAACACCGCTTTGACCCAGAAGCGAAGTAGAATACTAGCGACAGCTTTCATCATAGCCTTCTTTGATATAACGCTATCTATTGCCTGCTTCTTCGGTATTGGTGCTCTCATTAAACTGTCCGTTTGGATAGAGCTTGCCATACTCGGCATAGGCGCTCTAGTAGTATTTTGGATAGGACTAAGTATATTTCGATCAAAGGATACCATGTCCGAAACCAAGGATGTCAGTTTGCCTCTCACGAGGGTTATCTGGACAGCCTGCGTCGTAACCTGGTTCAATCCTCAGGCTTTGATAGATGGCTCACTTCTTCTAGGTGCTTTTCATGCATCGCTCCCAAGTGGCAAGGCCTTCTTATTTATCCTTGGAGTTTCTATCGCATCTCTAACATGGTGGTTTGGTATGACAACCATAGTATCGCTCATACGAACCAAGATAAACGATAAGATGCTAAGAGTTATAAACATAGTATGCGGCCTGATTATCATGTTCTACGGGCTCAAGCTACTAAACAGCTTCAGAATACTTGTTTTTAAGACTTTTTAGCATTTCTAACTATATCAAAAAACACAAAACCGATATGACGCTTTGAAGTGCACTTCATTTCCGCCATATCGGTTTTTATTTGCTATCGCATATTCCTAAAAGCTTTGATTAGCTTCTCTTTCCTATATATGCTCTTATGTTGCTTACATTGCTGTAAAGCTCAGCCTCTTCACCGCTCTGAACTATCAGCGTTGGTGCAGCAGATATGTTGTACTGAACTGCGATTTCAGCGCCGTCTGCCTCATCTGCAAGTATTACATCGTACTCAATTCCTGCCTGGTTAAGGTAGTTCTTTGCTGCCTGGCAATTAGGGCAAGTCTTTGTTGTTACTAGTATCACCTTTTCAGCATCTGAATTTGATTTAGGGGCTTCTACCCTGTTTGCTCTTCCTAGTGTCTGAGTTCCAACTCTTGGCATCTCCACTCCAGCCTCTTCAAGAAGGTTTCTATTGACTGAGAAAAGTTCTTCTGGCTCGTAGGTCTTTCTGTTCTCAAACTCGCTTGACTTACCGTCATTCCAGTTGCGAACTGGTCTATAGTAGCCTGTAATTCTTGAGTAAACCTCTGTTGCCTTTCCACAGTGTGGGCAAGAGAAATGTTCTCCTGCGATATATCCGTGTGATTCGCATATTGAATATGTAGGTGAAAGCGTGTAGTAAGGCAGCTTGAAGTTATATGCAATCTTCTTAACTAGGTTTGCTGCAGCCTTCCAATCTGGCATTCTCTCACCAAGGAATCCGTGGAATACAGTTCCTGATGTGTATAGAGTCTGCATCTCATCTTCCATCTCAAGTGCATCAAAGATGTCCTCTGTATAGTTAACTGGAAGATGTGTGCTGTTTGTATAATATGGAGCCTGGTCCTTGCATGCTGCTGTAATGATATCAGCGAATTCCTCTGTATCGTGCTTTGCAAATCTATAGGTTGTAGATTCAGCAGGTGTCGCCTCTAGGTTAAAGAGGTCTCCGTACATCTCCTGATAATCTGATAGTCTATCACGCATGTGGTTTAGAACCTCGATTGAGAAGTCACGACCCTCTGGCTTTGTTATATCGCTATCTATCCACTTAGCATTTAGGATGGTCTCGTTCATTCCAACAAGTCCAATTGTTGAGAAGTGGTTGTTGAAAGCACCTAGGTAGCGCTTTGTGTATGGATATAGACCTTCCTCAAGAAGTCTGTTGATTACCTTACGCTTTGTGTCGAGTGAGCGAGCTGCGATATCCATGTACTTATCGAGCATGCTGTAGAATTCTTCCTTTGTTGATGAGAGGTAAGCTATTCTTGGTAGGTTTAGCGTTACTACACCGATAGAGCCTGTGCTCTCTCCTGATCCAAAGAATCCGCCACCCTTCTTTCTTAGCTCTCTAAGGTCGAGACGAAGTCTGCAACACATTGATCTTACATCTGATGGGTTCATGTCTGAGTTGATGTAGTTTGAGAAGTATGGAGTACCGTACTTTGCTGTCATCTCAAAGAGAAGCTTGTTGTTTTCTGTCTCGCTCCAGTCGAAGTCCTTGGTTATTGAATATGTAGGGATTGGATACTGGAAGCCACGTCCGTTAGCATCGCCCTCTATCATGATTTCGATGAAAGCCCTGTTAACCATGTCCATCTCAGCCTTACAATCGCCATATGTGAAATCCATCTCCTTGCCACCAACGAGAGCAGGCATGTTAATCATGTCTTCTGGAACTGTCCAGTCCAGTGTTACGTTAGTGAACGGTGCCTGAGTTCCCCATCTTGATGGAGTATTTACACCGTAGATGAATGACTGTATTGACTGCTTTACGTCCTTGTATGATAGATTGTCTACCTTAACAAAAGGAGCTAGATATGTATCAAATGATGAGAAAGCCTGAGCTCCTGCCCATTCATTCTGCATGATTCCTAGGAAGTTTACCATCTGATTGCAAAGTGTTGTAAGATGCTTTGCTGGCGCAGATGTAATTCTGTCTGGAACTCCACCTAGACCTTCCTGTATAAGCTGTTTAAGGCTCCATCCTGCGCAGTAGCCTGTTAGCATTGAAAGGTCGTGAATGTGCATGAAGCAGTTTCTGTGAGCATCTGCAACATCCTCATCATAAACCTCTGAAAGCCAGTAGTTAGCTGTTACAGCACCTGAGTTTGAAAGAATGAGTCCACCAACGCTAAGAGTTACAGTTGAGTTTTCCTTAACACGCCAGTCCTTCTCAGTTCCGATATATCCATCTATAAGTTTTTTGTAGTCCAGCAGAGTATCCTTTGTCTCTCGCACATTAGCGTGCTGACGTCTGTATAGGATGTACGCCTTTGCGGTCTTAGCATATCCGCAGTTCATCAAAGCGGACTCAACCTCATCCTGGATTTCCTCTACCGTTGCAGCATCGAGCTTGCGTCCGTTAAGCGTGGTTGTGACGATTAGACAAATAGCTCTCGATACTGACGAAATATCCCTTGCGTCAAGTTCATCCGTCGCCATAAAGGCCTTTGCGACCGCATTCTCAATCTTGGTTGGGTCAAAAGCAACCGCCGTTCCATCTCTTCTGATTACATTGTTCATCCTATCCCTCCGCTTAACACATACATAGATTAAATAACTTGATAAAGCCCTCTCGGCTTTCTAAAGTACAAATTCATCGTTAAAGCTTATAATTTCGCCAGCATCTAGACTCTTTCTCACATCTATGAGCCTCTGATTGCTGCTGCCTCGCCAGATATGTTCCTCGCTCTTCAGTGACTCGATAAATCTTCCGTCTACCATCACATCTATAAAGTCCAAAACCTCTCGCGCAGCCTCGCCTGCCTTGCCACTTACTACCTCATCAAAAGTGAATCCGCTATATAGCCAGATGTCTAATCCACTAGATTTTAGTGCCTCTGCTATATCTCTGCACTGCTCAGCCTGCAAAAGAGGATCTCCGCCTGAAAGCGTAACTCCGTCGATATACTTTGTTGCCAAAATGTCATCAATGAGCTCTTTAACTGAAATTTCTTCACCGCCACCTAAATCATGCGTCTCTGGATTATGGCATCCCTTACAGCCATGCTCACAGCCTTGCATGAACACCGTATACCTTACTCCAGGCCCATTTACGGTGGTGTGTTTCTTGACTCCAGCTATAGAAACGCTCTCTTTCTTACTCTTCATAGAAAGCCCCCTATCTTGCTTGCTCATTCATTATAATATCTATATATAGTATAGTCAAGATGGATTTACTCCAATATATTGTTTATTTTATAGTCCAAAGTCCCTTATCTTCCACATAGGATTTTGCCATTTTCATCTAGTCCAATCACGCTAACCCCGTCCTTATGCAGCTTTTCGAGGACTCTAATCTTCTCGGAGTCTATGCGTTCTCCTGGAACGATAATCGGAATACCTGGTGGATATGGAATCAGTGCTTGAGCAGAAATTTTACCATCGCACTCTCTAGCTACTAGCCTTTCAGTCTCACTTGGGACATCAGAGATTTCGCCATGCCTATATAGCTCTTCCATCAAAACGATTTCATCCTCTTCACGGCTCACGCTGTTCCTACCGCTTTCGCAAGCCTGCTCAGCTATTTCATTAAGCGCTGATATTAAAAGCTCATAATCCTTCCTCTTGCTTCCAATTCCACTCATTGCCATGACAAAACGAGAATCTGAAAGCTCACAGAATATGCCCCTTTCTCTCAAAAGAGCATCAAGTTCATATCCGCTTATTCCAATCTCACTAAGACCAAAGACCAGCTTTGTTCGATCAAGCAGCTCCATCTCAAGAAGCTCCAGCCCCTGGATTTTTCTTAGCTCCTCATATGCATAGTCAAGGTCAGCCTGCCACTCTTTAAATAATGCATCTCCATACTCCTCGATTATCCTCGCATTCAAATCTAGCGATGCCATCAAAATATATGAAGGACTGCTGCTCTGCAGAATCTGCAAATTATTAGCAATTGTATCTACATCCACCCTATCGCTACAAACGAGCAGTATTGCTGTCTGTGTAAATGAAGCGAGCGTCTTATGCGTGCTAAGTATAGCTATATCTGCACCACTTGCTTCGGCTGCAAGCTTCTGGGCTTTGCTGTGCTGATTCTTTATATCGCCCCTGAATGGCGCTATCTTATCCATAAAAGCTAGGTGTGCTCCGTGGGCCTCATCTACAATTAGGATTTTCCCATGCGCATGCACTATTTCGGATATCTTTTCTATATCGCTGCAAACTCCGTAGTAGTTTGGGCTAGTTATGAGAACAGCCTTGGCTTCAGGGTGCTTTATCAGAGCTTCTTCAATATGGCTTGCGCTCACCTCGCCTGCAAGTCCATAGTCCTTTAATGTTTCAGGTGCAACAAAGACCGCCTTTCCGACGCTCAGCATCAAAGCATTGTAGACAGACTTGTGACAGTTTGATGCCATAATCAAAGTATCTCCCTTTGATATGACACTTAATACAGATGCTAGGATGCCTGCACTGCTTCCGCCAACTAGCATAAATGCTTGTTTCGCAGCATACATCGCTTTATAGCGATTCATGACCTCCCGCAAAATGCTCTCCGCCTTGAATAGATTATCAGCTCCATCAATCTCTGTCAGATCTCCGTCTATCATTAAATCTACGAAGTCCTCATAGCCATTTTCTTTAAAGAAGGCTTTCCCCTTGTGTCCAGGCATGTGAAAGCTAGCGTGCTCCCTGTCGCGATGCGCTTTGATGAATTCAATTAGTCCCTTTGATTCTCTTTGCTTATCCATTTTTTCTCCCATAAAATCAATGACCCACAGCCCAAGCAATTCCACACTTAAGCCGTAGGTCATGTAAAATCTTCAAGGCTTTATTAAAGTTAAAGCAGCGGGCTTAGCGCTCGCAAAACTCCGTCAAACAAAAGTCCAAAGAAGCTTGTCTTGCAGTTTTCCTCTAGTATCTGAGTACACCTTCCTATTGTCCTGTTAAAATCCTCTTTGATGTCCCTCAAAGCACTGCATCCCACCATAAAGGTTCCACACTCAAAGTGAAGGTAGAGGCTTCTGTAGTCGAGATTTATCGTTCCTACCACTGCAAGCTTATCATCTGAGAGGAAGTTCTTAGCATGAACAAATCCCTCCTTGTATTCGTAGATTTTTACACCTGCTCTAATTAGAGGCAAATAGTAAGAACGCGTAAGCCTGAAAATTATCTTTTTGTCTGGTATTCCCGGAGTTATAAGTCTTACGTCTACGCCTCTTTTTGATGCGAGCTTAAGTGCTGTGATCATTTCGTTATCTAGAATAAGATATGGCGTATAGATATACACATAGTCCTCAGCCTGATTGATTATCTCAAGGTAAACATTTTCGCCTAGGTTTTCATCATCAAGTGGTGTATCAGAAAACGGCTGCACGATTCCGTCGCTATCAAATGGCTGTGGATGATGCACATGTGGTCTAAATTTACTGTAATCCTCCTCTGTCGGAATAAAGGAATTCCATATATTTAGGAACATAACGGTGAAGTTCCAAACAGCCATGCCTTCTAGCCTTATTCCCGTATCCTTCCAATGCCCGAAGTACTGCACCTTGTTTATGTATTCATCTGCTAAGTTGTACCCACCTGAGTGTGCAATATATCCATCTATTACAGTGATTTTTCTGTGGTCTCTGTTGTTATATACCAGCGATAGCAATGGGCGAAGCGGATTGAATACGTGAACTCTTATTCCGGCATGCTCTAGTTTTGATGCAAAATTCAGCGGCAATTTACTTATACAGCCTATGTCGTCGTACATAACTCTTACATCTACACCCTCTGCGACCTTTTCCTGGAGTATATCAAAGATAGAATCCCACATGTATCCCTCTTCTATTATGAAGTACTCCATGAAAATATAGTGTTTGGCACGCTTTAGATCCTCTAACATATCGACAAAAGCCTTATCCCCAAGGTCGTAGTACTTAGTCCTTGTGCCCGTCCAAGCTGGATATGGACCATAATCTCCTATGTATTTGATTGTATCTGCGAGTCTATCGCTATATAGCTCTGACAGGCAGTTCTCCTGCTTTACATCATCTCTATGTCTTGCCCTTGTCGGTTCGATTTTGTTTTTGATTCTCTTTGATGGCCTCTTATTACCAAAGAACCAGTACATAGCCGTTCCCAAAATAGGCATAATGCATATTATCATAATCCAGCCTAGCTTGTAGGCCGAGCTTTCATCTCTATATATGATAAATAGGGCTACCATTATAGCAAAGATGTTAAACACTAGCGTGATGCTTCTAGAGTAGTCACCTAACCTCATCACCATAAGAGCCATCCATGCAAACTGAATGAGTATCAAAATTCCCATTATGGTCATGCGGCTGAACACCCTGCCGAATAAACTTTTTATAAATCTCATATCCTATTGTCCTATTACATAGCTTCAAAAACTAAAAGTCCGGAAGTCCGGACTCTTAGAAAGAAAACTATTTTTTGATAACATCAACGCCCATGTATTTTCTCAATGCTTCCGGTATTACAATGCTTCCGTCAGCCTGCTGGAAATTCTCCATGATAGCTGCTACGGTTCTTCCGACTGCAAGACCTGAACCGTTCAAAGTATGAACGAACTCTGGTTTTTCCTTTCCTCTGCGGAATCTGATATTCGCACGTCTTGCCTGGTAATCCTCAAAGTTACTGCATGAAGAAATCTCAACATATCTTCCGTAGCTTGGCATCCAAACCTCAATATCGTATGTCATAGCTGATGAGAAACCTAGGTCTCCTGAGCTTAGTCTTACAACTCTATATGGGATTCCAAGACGCTTTAGAACTTCCTCTGCATCAGCAGTAAGCTTCTCTAGCTCGTCGTAAGAAGTCTCTGGATCTACGAACTTAACGAGCTCAACCTTGTTGAACTGGTGCTGGCGTATAAGACCTCTAGTATCTCTACCTGCAGAACCCGCCTCAGCTCTAAAGCAAGGTGTGTACGCTGTGTAGTAAACTGGAAGCTCTGCCTCGTCCATTATTTCGTTTGCTCTTAGGTTTGTAACCGGAACCTCTGCAGTCGGAATTAGGAAGAAGTCCTTCTGCGGAATGTAGAACATATCCTCCTCAAACTTAGGAAGCTGTCCTGTTCCTGTCATCGCATCTCTATTTACCATGAAAGGAGGAAGAATCTCCGTATATGGCTGCTCCATTGTGTGAAGGTCAAGCATGAACTGAATACACGCTCTCTCAAGTCTAGCGCCAAGACCCTTGTAAACAGTGAATCTTGTTCCACTGATTTTACTTGCGCGACCAAAGTCTAGAATATCTAGATCCTCACCTATATCCCAGTGTGCCTTAGGCTCAAAATCGAATTCCTTAGGCTCCATAAACTTTCTAATCTCTACATTATCACTGTCATCGTTTCCGAACTGAACATCCTTATATGGAGTGTTTGGAACGTTTAGTAGAGCGCTTTTTAGCTCAGCTTCGATTTCTGAAAGTTCAGCATCAAGAGCTTTGATCTCATCTGAAAGAACCTTCATCTCAGCCATGATTTCGGTTGTGTCCTCACCAGCCTTCTTTAGCTTAGGAATCTCTCTTGAAACTGTGTTCTGCTTATTCTTCTTTACCTCAACATCAGCTAGGAGGCTTCTTCTCTTCTCATCTAGTTCCTTGACCTTTGAGATTCCAAAGTCACCCTTACCTCTAAACTCGACGCGGCTCTTAACACCTTCGTAATCTTCTCTTATCTTCTTAATATCTAGCATCTGTCTCACCTCTATAAAATATTCTTCTTGTACCTAGTGTATAGGCTTATCAAAGTTGCTACCTTTTTTTGTATCAGCTTCTGCATCTCAGATGCCTCGCTGTAGTTTCCATCATCAAGTGCGTCCTTTGCTCTTGTGAGAATGGATTTCTCGGTAATGGTGTCTTTTCCTAGCTCATGTCTAAGCTTGTCTATTTCTATCCAGTTCTTCACATCAAAATCAGAAAAATCATCATCTGAGTGAAGCTTTACACAGCTTCTAATCAAAGCCATGTTCTGTGGAATAACTCTATCGTGAAGCTCTGTCTTCCACTGTGAGATTACCTGCTCTCTATAGGAATCAAGGACCTTCTGCTTCATCACATCGCCAGCCTTGAAGATTTCTAGCTTCTCAGGGTAGTGGTCAAAAGCCTGCATGTTTTCCCAAACCGTAGCCGGCGCATGTCCAAAGAGCTTTGCTCTTTCTTCTTCAGTGTAGTCTTCAAAGACTTCCTTCTCGCTTCGGTACTCTCTATCTGTATCTAGGTAGAAGTCCTCATCGCCGTAAGCCTTTGATATAGACTTCTCAAGCTCTGCTGGAGTCTTCTCTGCATCTAGCACATGCTTTATTCCATCTATCATAGCCATGTGGCTTGCCGCAAGCACTAGATATGTGTTGCTCTTAGGGTTTGGCGCTCTAAGCTCAAATCTCGTTGCCAGCGGATTATTCATATCCCTGATAAGTCCTACGAGAACCGTTCTGTTTCTGGAAGGCTCCATCGGAGATCGTCCTAGAGAAGTAACTATACAAACAGGAGCTTCATATCCTGGTTTTAATCTTTTCAAAGAGTCAATGCTTGAGCTTACGAATGGATTAACAACCTCGTAGTTCTTTAGCAGACCCATCAAAGCGCCGTATCCGATAGGATTTAGGAACTCAGCCCTCATATCCTTAGGTGCGAATACACTTGTCATCTTACCATTCTTTAGCTTTGCTGCAAGTCCTAGGTGAGTATGTTCACCGCTTCCTGCCACTCCATCAAAAGGTTTAGCCATGAAGGTTACATCAAGTCCATGCAAGGTAAAAATATCTCTAACAATATACTTAACATGGTTTTCATTATCTGCAGCCTGCATAGCATCTGTATATGCCCAGTCAATCTCTAGCTGCTCCATAACGTGGTCGTAGTGACCGGAGTTACCCATCTGAGCCTTAACTCCTCCGACCTCCTTATGTCCCATCTCTACTCCAAAGCCATACTTATCTAGAATCATCAAAGTTTCCTCAAGCGCAGTTCTGACCTCGCCGTAGGTTCTCTTCCAGTACTGCTCCTTGAGTACCTGAGCAGTAAAGAGCTGCTCTCTATCGCCCTTATCGTCTGGCGTCTTTACCCAAAACTCTAGCTCAGTTGCACTTGTTATTACGAATTCCTCGATATCATCCATGCTATCTGCACCATCAATGTAATCAAATACATATGGATGCTCAATTAAAGACTTCTTAAGTTCTGATTTAAAATGCTTTAGTGCATCTCTAAGCATTACTCTTGATCCGCACTCGAAATTCTCGTTGTGCAAGAGGTAGGATGGAATTCTCAGAGTTCCGACAGGAAGCTCTAGCTTTCTATCGATGTTTCTGAAGTTATAGTCTACGTACCAGTTGCAATCTAGGTCAGGAATAATATCGACCTTTGCGTTGTTTAGCACTGCTATGTGCGGAAGCGCTACCGATGAACCATCAGTCTGAACTCCGTGCTCTAGCAGCTTGTCCATGTCCTTTATGAAAAGCTCTACGGGTATCTTCTCGTCTGTATCGTGTCCACCGATATCGATACCTACAAGTGATACGAATTGAACCTCAGGATGGGCATTCAAAACCTTAATAATATTTTCCTTTGAGTGTTCGCCCTTTGGGATCGTAAAGAGCATTTTATCTACATCGAATCCCAGCATATATTTCCTCCTGAATTTTCGAGTTGTTTAGTATATCAAAATTAATTATTTGCTTTTCTTGCTATCGCTAGCATTATTATCTGAGCTATCCTGGAGGTCCTTAAGCGCCTTCTCTAGCTCTGTCATCTTCTCACCGTAAGTCTTCCAGTCGCCGCTCTTAAGTGCTTCCTGAGCCTCTTGGTACGCGCCGTTAGCCTTCTGGATATAGTCCTTTACGCTCTGCTTTTCGCTTTCGCTCTTAGGTTCTGGATCATTACTACTGATTTCGCCTTCTCCAAATAGACTTTCTAGCGCAGCTTCAAGAGTAGGCTCATATGCGATCTTATCCTCGTAGGCTACGATTACCCTCTTAACCTCTGGAATAGCAGAATTGGATGCCTCAAGATATATAGGCTCTATGTATAGCAGCGAGTTATTGATTGGAACCACAAACAGGCTTCCTCTGCTGTATGTTGAACCAGCTTGACTCCATAGTGAAAAGTCCTGAGAAATCTTAGTGTTCTGGTCTATCTGTGCCTCTATCTGCATAGGTCCGTAAATTGTCCTATTCTTAGGGAACCTGTAAAGCATTAGTTTTCCATAGTTTTTGCCATCGTTTCTCGTCATCAAAATACCGGTCATATTCTGCTTAGACTTTGGCGAATATGGAAGCATGCTCACAAATTCGGCCTTTTCCTCACCAGGAATTCTAGTAACTAGGTAGTTAGGCTCTGTCTTTCTCTCGCGAGTTCCGTAGATTTCGTGAGAAACCTCCCAAAGGTCCTCGTTTTGATAGAATACTTTGACGTCGTTCATGTGATACCTGCCGTAAACATCTGCCTGAATCTTAAAGAGCGAATGTGGATATCTGACATGCGACTTCAGAGATGCTGGCATTTCGTCAATATCCTTGAAGAGCTTAGGGAACATCTTCTTGTATGTCATTGCTATCGGATCGTTCTTGTCAGTGATGTAGTATTTCACATCGCCGTTATAAGCATCAACAACGACCTTGATTGAGTTTCTGATATAATTTGTATTTCCTTCATCCTTGCTATAAGGCTCTGAATATGGATAGAGCGAGCTTGTCGTGTAAGCATCTATCATCCAGTAAATTTTACCATCAACAGCTACTCCATACGGATCATCTTCATAGCTCAGATAAGGCATTATCTTCTTTACCCTCTCCTCGATATTTCTGTTGATGATGATTCTAGATTCACTGTTTATATTGGAGGAAACCAGAAGCTTAAAGCTTCCTTCTCTCACCGCAAACATCAGCCTCTTCAGCGGCGTCAGCTTGATTCCGGCACTTCCCTTGTATCTCGTGTACTTATTGGACTGACCATCTGGATAATCGAACTCATCCTCATTTGTGTTTATGACAATATAGTCTCTTGAAAGCTCTCCGAAATAGATTTCTGGTCTTTTGATACTAATTTCCTTGGCACTGCTTTTAGGTGGTATGTCCTTGACTACAACATCTGGCTGTCCACTAGCAGTAATCTTGTTAACCCTTGATACTGCAAGACCGTATCCGTGCGTATACTTGATATGTCTGTTGAGCCAGGTATCGTTTATCTTCTTCTCATCGATTTCTCTGACTGAAAGATAGGTCTGAGCATACTCACCGTTCAGATAATATCTATCTACGTCAGTATCATTAAACTTATAGTACTGCCTGATGCTCTGAGTCTGATTGTAGAATTTCTCCACAGGCTCGTAGTCGTTAATTCTTATGTTTCCGACCGTCTCGTCGTTGTTTGCTATCGCACTAGCATCAAGATCATTTGATGCAGCAAAGTCTCTGACATCGACCTTATCAGTCGCATATGCATACTGAGTAAACTCGATATTTCTTGCTAGATACTTTGATTCCTTGTTTATTTCGTCAGGTGCAACGATTACATTCTGAACTAGAATCTCAGCACCGCTTCCAATCAAAATCACAACGAGCATGATTATCGGAATCAAAACAATCTGCTTCATCATCTTCTTTGCAATGAATAAGGCTATCGTAAGTGCGCCTAGAACACAAAGCACAATCAAAACTCTATAAATCCAAAGAGTAACATTTACATCTGTGTAACCTGCTCCATACACAACGCCTGTGTGCTTATGGAGTAAATCAAACTGCTTTAGCAGGAAGTGGAAAGCTAGCATTACGTAGAAAATGATTCCAAGAATAGATAGCTTGCCCGATGCGATGTGGAGAAGCTGTTCCATATTTGACTTAGAAACCCTGCGGTCAGCCTTGTTTCTTACATTCTGCATTCTCGCATTTCGCTTGTTAGGATCAAAGATATTTGCAAATATCTTGCCTGCCTGTGTATTCTCTCCAAACGGATTAACGAAAGGTCTACTCGAATATCCTGCTCCAGCACCAGCATCCTCACCAGCTTGCGCACCCGAATATCTTCCATCTTCTATAGGCTCAGCCTCATCTTCTTCTAAAGCATCTGGGCTGTGCATTATTATCAAAACTGCATAGTAAAAAATCGTTGCAATTACAAATAATACGACTATCCCTAAAAGCATGGTGTTAAGCCCATTTAGGAACTCGTACTTAAAAACGTAAAACGATATATCAAGCCCAAAGAGCGGATCCTTCTTGCCGAAGCTTGTGCTCTTAAGGAACTTGAGAAATTCAAACCAAAGTCCGCCCACAACATACTTGGTAACCCATCCTGAGAAAAGAACAGAAACCAGCAAAGTAATTATGCCAAGCCTCTTTTGGTTAGTTGCTTCGTGTGAGATTATCTTCTTGAAATAGCCTCTACGAAGTCCTGTCAAATACAGGTACATAAGGCCACTGAGCACCACAAACATAGGTATGCCAAACTTCAGCTGAGTGGTCAGCTTCTTCAGAAATACACTCACGTATCCTAGTTCATCAAACCACATCCAGTCAGTGAAGAAGTTAATAAGCGAAAAGAAGCCCCATAGTATAAAAGACACTGCGACTAAAATTGCTATATTCCTAGCTCTTCTCTCTTTCTTAGGCTTTACATTTACTACGTTCTTTGGTTTTGCTGCCATCAAAAGTTACTCCCACAAATTTATCAAAATAATTAGTTGCTCATCAAAAGCGATTACTCAGCATCAGTAGCTGCAGTAACCTTAAGCTCTTTCCCCTTGTTTAAGATTGAAAGGATCTTTGTTTCTGTGCTAGTGTCTGATGAATTAGCCTTTCCCTCAGTAATCTGCAAAATTACATAGTAGTTGCTGCCGCTATTCTTGATTTCGCCGATTTTGATATTTTTAATCTGCTGTTCTTCATCACCTTCAGCTATAGCCTTAACATGTCCATAAAGCTCTGAATCTTCATTGATAAGCTTTAGAACATCGTCAGAACCACTATTCACCTTATCTGTAAGCCCTGAATAATATCCAAGTGAAAGGTTAACGATTGCTTCGCTGAATAGCTTTCCGCCAGAGAACTCTCCATCCTTGAATTTCTTCGCATTCTTTAGTTCACTGATGCCGTAGTCCTTTGATGTATCGAACTTTAACTTGCTGTCATACTGAACCTTGCCTATGTTCACATAGTTCTTCTTTGCCGCTGCAACTACATCCTCCATGGACTTAGTCTTCTCAGCTTTCTCTTCAGATTTCTTATCATCCTTGGAGTTGTCACTGCTTCCTGAGAACTTTTCTGTCACCCATGAGATTCCCTGTGAAATCTTATTAGCAGGTGCAGATCCCTTAGCAAATACTAAAATGCCCGAGCAGATTACAGCTATCGCAAGTATAACTATAATTATATCTAAAACGATTATCTTCCATCGTCCTGTCTTCTGTTCATTCCCTGAATCACTATCATGGACATCGTCGTTAGCAAAGATATCGCTGTAATGAAGCTTAGTTTCTTTACTATCTTCATCTCCGCTTGCATCTTCCTCCTTCTTCTCCTCATCACTGGGGGGATTCCCACTTTCTGGTTTGCTAGGAGTTTCTTCAGCCTCTGCTTCTTCGGTATCGTCATAGGTATCTTCAGCCTCAGCCTCTTCAGCTTTTTCAACTTCTTCTGCTTGAGCTTGAGTCTCAACTACACATGCTTCTTCTGCATCTTCGCTAGAAATATCACATGCTACTTCATCTTCAGCTTCACATGCGCATGCTTCTTCCTGAATAGCAGGCTCTTCTACTTCTTGAACAGCTTCCTCATCTTCTTCAGTAGCTTCTTCGGTCTCTTCTACTTCTTCAAATTCTGATTCAGTCTCTACATCCGTCTCTTCAGTTTCAGGGGCTTCCTCGGTTTCTACTTCTGTATCTTGAGCCTCTTCAGTATTCTCTGTATCATTAACTGCTTCAGCTTCTGCTTCTTCAACTTCAGTTGCTTCAACTTCTGATTCCACTGCCACTTCAACAGGAGCTTCGGTTTCTTCAGTCACTTCTACTGTTTCTTCAGCTTCCTCAACTGGTTCCTCAAGAGGTTCCTTTGACCAAGTAGCTCTTGCCTGCTCTAGCTTTTCTTCCTTATTTGCGATTATAGCTTCAGCCTCGCTATCCTCACGGATTCTGTTACGAAGTCTCTCGTACTCTTGGTCGAGAAGAGCCTGGAATTCTTCGTTCTTTTGGTTAAAAGTGTAGAACTTATCTATGCTCTTTCTTGGCGATGATGCCGCAGCAATGCCAGCCGCAAGAGCCTCATCTATGTCGACTAAGTCCTTGACTTCCTCGTGGTCCTCTGAAACCTCAACAGGAATATCAAGCTCAGCTTTTTCCTCTACCTTAGGAATAATGCTTTCGAATCTATCAGCCTTCTCTACACGCGTAGTGCTTCCTAGTTCCCAGTTGAATGAAATCTCAGAAGCATCCTTAGCATTGTCTTCGTTCTGAATTCTGTCAAAAAGCTCATTCTCAGTCATGATTGTCTCTGTGAATGACTTCTCCTCGATGTCCTTACGCTTCTTCTCTTCTAGAACAGTGTTCCAATTGAAGTCAACATCTTCAGTCTTAGCCTTGTCCTCATCTGGGTATCCGTCAAGATCCCAATTAAAAGCGCCGAAGTCAAAGTTCTTCTTCGGCTTAGGTTCATCTTCTGCGAATCCTATGTTTATCTCTGAGACATCGATTTTGGTTCCGCAATTTCCACAGAACTTATCTCCATCAGCTAATCTTTTTCCACACTTTTTGCAATACATCATTACCTCCCGCACCTTGGCAGTTTACTTTATTTGCTTGCTCAAAAACTCTTCGGTATACACATTGCCATGCTTGTCCGTTCCACATTCTCTGCTTGCGAATTTCTTGGAAACTTCGCCGTCCTCTGCGCAGTGCACATCTCCGTCCCTATTCTTTATCAAAAGGTTCTCAAGTACATTCTCGAACCGTTTATCCTCTCCAAAGCCAGTCTCAAGTTCCAGCTTCTCCTCAGAAGCTTCTGCCTCTATCAAAGCTGATTCATTAGCCGTCTCCTCAACAGCCACCTCAGGCGCTTGCTCGGCCTTAAGGTCAGTTGTCTCTGTCTTATCTTCTACCTTCACCATATCACAGCTATTATCAGGCTCAGCCTTCTTTGCCGTCTCACCACTAGAAGCCAGACTTCCCTCTATCAAAACCTCTTGCTTCTGGTTAATCTCCTTAACTGTGCTATCAATGTCAGTCACAGTTACTTTAATCTCGGATAGTACATCCTTTCGCCTCAATGCGCTGATGATTAACTTGATTAATCCAATCAAAACAATCAATGCCAAAAGTGATAGAAGTGCTATCTCGATTTGGTATTGATACTTGATGATTATTGCGCCAATTTTTCCTATAGCATTCATGCGCTATCCTCCTAAAGATATTCTGTTCTATTATACTATAAATAGGGTGTTTTTGCAATTCTGATTGCGACGATTTGACAAGATATTTGCCCCTTTTGATAGACCCTAACCAGCTCCTCTCAAAAAAATAAAAAGCACAAGAAAATCGCCTGCAGAACAGGCGATTTCTCTAGATTGAATTTTATATGATTTGATATTTTATTAGAGGATTAAGCGAGTCCAAGATTTGCGCCTAATTCCTTGCATGTCTCAAGACCTGCATCGTCTGGAGCATCGTTGATCATTAGGCCTTCTCCACCTATAATCTGTGCTCCTGCAGCTTCCATTCTGTCTTTCCAGTCACGCATCCACTGGCCGTCTCCCCAGCCGTATGAACCGAAGATAACAATCTTCTTTCCACCTACGAACTGCTCAACTTCTTCGATGAATGGCTCAAACTCAGTCTCTTCAAGAACTTCATCTCCCATAGCAGGGCATCCAAGCGCGAATCCTTCTAGATCCTTAAGATCGCTAGCTGATACCTCTGAAACAGTCTTTACACATGAATCTTCACATGTGCTCTTTAGACCTTCGCCTATAGCCTTTGCCATTGCTTCTGTGTTTCCAGTCTGTGACCAGTATACTACCATTGACTTCTTCATAATTTTCCTCCTACTGTACAATTTGAAGCTTGTTCAAGTTTTGTTTTTTAATATCTGAAGCGGAATCGAGAAGCTCAAGTATGTCTCGTTTTCCGAAGATCAGTCTTATCGCATCTTCCTTTGCTCTATCAAAGGTTTTAAACAGTCTATTCGCTCTTTCTATATCGCTATAAACCTTCCAGTATCCGCAAAGCAGAAAGTCTCTACCATCGTTTTCAATAAAACCGACAACATCCTCAGTTGGAAAACCCAAAAGCAAACCAAGTTCATGCGGAAAATCAATTTCCTTACGGCAATACTGACGGTAACGCTTGCTAACTGTACTCAAAATATTTTTAATGTCCAAATCAAAATATCCGAAGTCCCCTAGGAGCTTGCGAACATCATCCTGATTTAGCCAATCTATAAGTTCTTCTTCTCTGTATATCAAAGCGTAGCTGTTTTCATTAAAGCTACAGAACACGAATATTTCTAATCCTGTTCCTGCAAATATCTTCTTTACCTGAGGAATCATCGCCTTTTTGACAACGATTAGGTTTGACATCTTTACCCCGGCAATGACTGGTGAACACTGAAGAGCTAACTTTGTCATAAGGTCATTCATATCAAGTCTGAATAACATTCTCTTGACTTCTTCGCACATATGCCCTCCTAGTTGAATTTATTTGTATTAGCCTATTCTCATAGCTATTTCATAAAGCACTCACTTTAATCAGTTAGTCCAGTCTAACCCTTATGGGGTTATTAGCCCGCTTCTTTTTAGGAAGCGGGCAATAATAAATGAAATATAGAGAAATCATGCAAAAACACCGGAGAAACGCTATCGCCGCCGGCATAACGGCTTGCGCGCTGAACCCTGCTTACTTGGTCCAGCATGTGTATTTGCTTATCTGTGGTTAGTTTAACCTAACTAACTCATAATGTCAACCCCTTTTTAAAAATTATTTTTCTATATTTTTTGTTTGATTTCAGCACAGACTTGTTATATTATGTAAGTAAATTTTTAGGAGGTAATCTTTATGAAGAAGAAAATCAACATGATAGTCGGATCAATAGGCGCATTTATAGGAGTATTTGTTTTCATAACCTATATACCTCAGATTATAGCAAATCTAAATGGTGTTAAAGGCCAGCCATGGCAACCATTAACCGCCGCCTTTTCTTGCCTCATTTGGGTAATATACGGCTGGACCAAGGAGCCTAAGAAGGATTACATTCTAATAATCCCTAACGCTGCAGGTGTGGTTTTAGGATTTTTAACATTTATTACTGCAATATAAACTTGAATGGATATTACACCCATTTTTATACACATCTTATTTTAACTTAATTTTTATACTTTTTACCCAAAACCTCTATGTATTGACATTATGCGCATCTATGGTATACTTGTTTTTATATAAACTAAGTTAGTTAAAACTATCTATTGGATGGAGGTAATATATGAAATCTAACGAATCAACTGAGAATTATCTCGAGGCCATATTGATTCTCAGCAAGGAACATCCTGTAGTTCGTTCTGTTGATATTGCAGATTACCTTGATTTTAAGAAGTCCAGCGTTAGCGTAGCGATGAAGAAGCTTCGCGAGAACAACGACATCGAGGTTTCCGATGAGGGATATATAACTTTGACAGAGTCAGGCTTTGCTACGGCAAGAATGATATACGAAAGACACGTGCTAATTTCAAATTGGCTAATTTCAATCGGCGTCGACGAGAAGGTTGCTAGAGAGGATGCTTGCAGAGTTGAGCACGCCCTCAGCAAGGAGAGCTTTGAGATTATCAAGGAGCATGCTAAGAATGAACATCCTGACATCTACGAGGCATCTAAGTTCGAGGTAGACAGCCCTAAGAAATAACAAGCAGAACCACCCTTACCGGGTGGTTTTTATTTTGCAATGCACAGAAAAAGGGAGATTATACAGTCTCCCTTTTGTTATATTATTTCTGTAGCTTTCTTCTATATATCATGGTTCCCATAGCGCTTACGCTCGCTAGACCCATAATCATAAGCCATGCATCAAGTCCACTGTTATCACCTGTATTTGGTGCTTTAGCTTTTACACTTGCTACATTATTCTGTGGAACGGCAGCTCCACTAGCACTTACGCTCTGAGCCGAAGTATTTTCTATCTCAACTTCTCTCATTTCACTTGCAAAGTCAGAATTCATTCCTCCATTTGCCTGCTCGTTGAATATGTAAAGCTTATCGTTTGCTTCATCAAAATCAGCAGGAAGAACAAGCTCAGCTATTCCACTTGCATTTGCGACTGCAAGCTTTCCGTAATATTTTAGATTGCCATTCTTGTCCTTAATGATTGCAGAGATAAACTCATTAGCTCCCGTCTTAGCATTCTCATAGCGAATGCTTAGTACATTTCCATTCTTTTTTGATGGCTTTAGTGCAAAATCACTTCTGTCATCATCCTTAAATGTGAACTTAATAGGGCTATTTGCATTTGTACCAGCAATAGCTCTGATGCTTGCTAGTCCGCCACCTACTGTTGCTGATTCCTTTCCTCCGTTTGCTGAAGATGTAAATAGAACCAAGCTTTTGTTTAGGCTGAAAGTAGGACGAATAATATGCTCAAAGTCTATGCGGTCAGCGCCTTGCTCACCTTCGCCCCACCCAAAAACTGATACAGTGTCGCCTAGCTCACCAGTATATGGAGATGAAACCCACCAGAAATTTTCGCCATCTATGCTTCTATTGTTCTTCAATGCCGTTGTAATATTCTCTGCTTCATCCCAAGTCAGAAGGCCTAGCCTTGATGCAGTTTTCTGTTCCTTTGAAACGAATGTACTGTTTGTTCCGCTTTGTATTTCAGATAGCTTTTGTTCTATAGTGCTTCCTTCATACTCATTTGCTCTTGTCCAGCCGGGATCTTCGTCTGATTTACCTGGATTAACTGCGAAATACCACACCTCTCCTGGATAATCTGGGTTTCCTCTATCAGGTTGAACATTCTTTGCATATCCAGGGCCTGGATTTTCCTGACCAGCACGGAATGGACTTGTGCCAAAATCAGCATCCTTAGAAAACAACTTAAGACTACCATTTTCGTCCTTGATAACATACCAGCTATACCCACCATAGTTTACTACCGTAGTAGTTTCTGGAGCATCGTTTACTGTTACATCAACTGTACCATTTTCCATCTTTGACTCTTCTGCTGCGTATACATTCTGACCCACCTTAGGAAGTATTGTCAGCGCAACTGCAAGACTCATAATAAGCATTAGACTTCTTTTCATAAGTAACTTTGTTTTTCTAGCCATTTCTTTACCTCGCTTAATTTACTTACATTAACATTTGTGTATATAAAAACATCTTGTATAAGAAAATAAGATGCGTTTGTCCCTATAAAAAAACTGTAGCTCTTAAAGCTGCAGCTTATTTATGTAAACGGAATCTGCTAATTGCTTAAGCCCAATACCCCTTTAGCCGAATCAGCATTTAGCAGATTCCACGTGTTACATTTTCTCTATTCCTAATCTATTATTGCCCTATTATAGAAGTGATGCTACGCACTTTTCTACATCTTCTAGGCTTGCTGTAGGCTCAAATCTCGCTACAACCTCACCCTTTCTATCAACAACGAACTTAGTGAAGTTCCACTTGATGTTAGCGTTGTTCTTGTAATCAGCGTCGATACTCTCTAGGATTTCATCCATCTTCTCAGCAAGCTCGCCCTCGCCAAATCCCTCAAAGCCCTTCTGGCTCTTTAGATATGTGTAAAGCGCTAGTTCATTCTCGCCATTTACATCTGACTTCTTCATCTGATCAAACTTTGTGTTGTAGTTAAGTGTGCAGAACTTGTGGATGTCATCATCGCTCTCTGGAGCCTGATCCCAGAACTGATTGCAAGGAATGTCTAAAATTACAAGTCCTTTGTCAGCGTACTTATCATACATCTTCTGAAGCGGCTCATAATGTGGTGTGAATCCACATCCTGTAGCTGTATTAACTACCAGAACTACTTTACCCTCAAAATTCTTCATTGAAACTTCTTCACCAGCTCTATTTAGAACTGAATAATCGTAAAATCCCATTTTCTTACCTCCGAATTAAACTTTGTATATTAGATTGCGTGATTTATTATTGTTTACATTGTAATTGTACGCAATCAGTATGCTTCTGTCAAGCCTTTTTTTAAATTTTATTCATTTTATATTTTAGATTATGGCTATTCCTCTTTGAAAGCTTCTATTGCCTCATAGATATTATTAACACCTATAATTTTGCAATTGCTGAACTTATCACCTAGCTTTGCTGCATTCTTTCTAGGCATTATCACCTTCTCATATCCCATACGAGAAGCCTCTGTTATAATCTTGTCTGCGTTAGAAACAGACCTGAGTTCGCCCGTAAGTCCGATTTCTCCAAAGGCGATGAGTCTGTATCTGCATCTAATATTCTTAACTGAAGAATAGACAGCTAGTGCAACTCCTAGATCTACTGATGTGCTATCAGGCTTAAGACCACCAACTACATTAACATAGACATCCTGGCTAATTGTGTTTATCCCTGCCTTACGATCAAGAACGGCAAGTAGCATAGCAAGCCTCTGGTTATCTATACCTATAGAGGTTCTTCTTGCAAAGCCGACATTGGACGCAACAGTAAGCGCCTGAATCTCCATGAACACTGGCCTGCTGCCCTCATATATGGCAGAAACTACCGAGCCCTCAGGCTTAATGCCCTTGCTGTCAAGGAAGCTAGCCGAAATATCATGTATCTCCTTAAGTCCTGCCTCCTCCATGCTGAATGCACCAATCTCACTTGTCGTACCAAATCTATTCTTAAAAGCTCTCATGATACGAAGTTCATGGTTCCTCTCACCCATAAAGTGAAGAACGCAGTCAACGAGATGCTCTACTATCTTAGGTCCTGCAAGCTCTCCGTTCTTAGTTACATGTGCAACTATAAACACAGGTATGCTCCAGCTCTTTCCTATCTTCATTAAAAGATTGCCACAGCTTCTCACCTGAGATACACTGCCTGGGGCCGAATCTATATCTACCGTATACATGGTCTGAATGGAATCGATTATGACAAATTCCGGCTTAAGAGTCTCGCACACAGCCATTATGTTCTCCATGTTGGTCTCAGCTAAGATAAATAGATTGTCATCAATCTCACCACAGACTCTATCTGCACGCATCTTAATCTGTTCCTCAGATTCCTCTCCAGAAACATAAAGAACTCTTCCCACAGTCTTAGCTATGTGATTTGCAGCCTGAATTATGATGGTTGACTTACCTATACCAGGTTCCCCTGAAATCAAAGTCAACGATCCCTTGACTATTCCACCACCCAAAACTCTATTTAGCTCACCTATACCAGTATCTATTCTCCTGTATTCGGCACTTCCTATTACATTGAGCTTGGACGCCTTGCTCTTACTCCCATCTGCACTTGTTATTCCACTTCGCCTTCTCGCATCGTCTTCCTTGACATCTACAACCTTCTCTTCTACAAAGGAATTCCATGCACCACAAATACACTGTCCAAGCCATCTAGGCGTCTCATATCCGCATTCTTGACAAACGTATACCGATTTTGCTTTCTTAGCCATATCCACTCTCCAAACATTTGTTCTTATTTAGAGTATATCTTTTCCCCAAACACATGTCAATAAATACCTAAAAACCTCCGCCAGTTATGCACATTATATATGCAAAGCTACACGGAGGCTTGAATCTTATTTAGTTGTACTTAAAGCAGCTATTTTGCTTCGTTTTCAGCAGCATGCTGAGCGATAATCTTCTCTGCAAGGTGCTTTGGCAGCTCTTCGTAGCGTTCGAACTTCATCTCAAATACACCTCTACCCTGTGTCATTGAACGTAGACCAAGTGCATAATCGAATAGCTCTGCCTGAGGTGCTTCTGCAACGACCTTCTGTCCGCCGTTTTGAAGTGGTTCCATACCTAGAATCTTACCTCTACGCTTATTCATGTCACCGATTACATCTCCCATGTATTCGTCTGGAACTGTAATTTCAACATGCATAATTGGCTCAAGTAGGCAAGGGTTAGCTTCAACGATACCCTTCTTGAAAGCTAGTGAAGCTGCAATCTTAAAGGACACTTCATTTGAGTCTACATCGTGGTACGAACCATCGTATAGAACTGCTTTGATGTTTACTACCTTGCATCCTGCGAGAGGTCCTCTCTCCAAGCTTTCAATCAAGCCCTTCTCTACCGCTGGAACATAGTTCTTTGGAATGGATCCACCGAATAATTCCTCGGAGAACTCAAATTCCTTATCTGAAGGTGAAAATCTGATGTGAACGTCACCATACTGACCAGCACCGCCTGACTGCTTCTTGTGCTTTCCTTGAACGTCTGAGTTACCTTTGATAGTCTCTCTGTAAGCGATTTTCTGAGGCACTGTCTTAACGGAAACGCCAAATCTGTCCTTTAGCTTAGCTAGGATGATTCCAAGCTGAATATCTCCCTGACCTCCTAGAAGTGTCTGGTGAGTTTCGTTATTTCTCTCTACTACGAAAGATGGATCTTCTTCTCTTAGTCTTGCAAGACCAACGCCCATCTTCTCATCATCGTTCTTATCTAGTGCTTCGATAGCAATATAGAATGTTGGTGATGGGAAGTCTAGTGGAAGATATCTTATTACATCGCTTTTGTCACAGAGAGTATCTCCTGACTTGGTGTTCTGTAGCTTTGCAACAGCAACGATATCCCCAGCTTCTGCATAGTTAAGCTCTAGCTGTTCCTTACCTCTTAGGAAGAATAGCTTTCCTAGCTTTTCTGTCTTACCTATTCTCTCGTTATATACTTCTGTTCCAGAATTAATTTTTCCGGTGATAACCTTCATAACGGAAATCTTACCTACGAATGGGTCAACGATTGTTTTAAATACAAATGCTGACATAGGTGCATCGGTTACAGATATTCTCTCAACCGGCTCGTTCTTATCGTTAAATCCTCTATATGGACCATGCTGAAGTGGCGTAGGAACGTATTCTAGAAGAAGATCTAAAAGGCCCTCAACTCCGTGTCCTAGCTGGAACGCAGATGAGCAAACTGGTACGATATTTCCTTCGGAAATACCCTTTACCATTCCCTTTTTGATCTCTTCGTCAGTGAATTCCTCACCATCAAAATACTTCTCCATGAGCTCTTCATCTGACTCAGCAATAGCTTCCTTTAGCTCATCGTCAATCTCAGCTGAAAGTGGCCATGATAGTGGCACTAACTTATTTCCGAACTTTGCCTTTAGCTCATCAAAGGTTTTATAGAAATCAAATTCATCCTTATCACGCTTGGTTATGCTAATAAATCTCGGCATGCTATATCTTTCGCAAGCATTCCACGCCGCCTCGGTACCTACCTGGATTCCTGATCCTGCGTCAACCATGATAACTGCGGCTTCAGCAGCACGAAGAGCTGCATTGACTTCTCCAATAAAGTCAAAGTATCCTGGCGTATCGATAAAGTTGATCTTACTACCCTTCCACTCGATTGGAACTACTGATGTATTGATGGAATATCCTTTTTCTACTTCCATCTTATCATAGTCAGATACAGTGTTTCCGTCCTCGACCTTACCTAGCTTTTTGATTACGCCAGTCTCGTACAAAGCCGATTCCAAGAATGTAGTCTTACCGCATCCTCCATGCCCTAACAATGCAACGTTTCTGATAGTTTCACTTGTATAGCCCTTCATTAGTGTACCTCCTTGGTTAAATTGATTAGATTATATCAAATGCAGGCAGATAGTTCAACGCATTTTCGAATAGTATGACTATTATTTGGGCTTATCCAAAAAATACTGAGTTCCTCTAATACAACTCCTTGAATAGACCGCTTGATTATGATAATATTTAGATGATATAAACAGCTATATTTGGCGAAAATTCAACGGTTTTTCGATAGCTGAGCCCATGCCTTGCTAGTAATCGCTTTTAGCATCTGCTGTAGATGCTGCTAGCAGGTAAATATCAGTTTTGAATATATAGAAAGGCAACTATTATGGATTGCAAGCACAATAAGCCAACAAATAAGGTTGACTGCATAGTATGCGAGATTTTGGCTGATTACGATAATGACAGAGCCATTGACGAGATGGCGTTCTTTGGACAGCCAGATCAGGACGTTATTATAGATGTACTGAAGAAGCTCATGATGATAATCTACCCAGGCTTTTATAGAGATGAGATTTATCGCACTCACACAGCCAAGAATAGGGTTGCAGTTCTTATCGAGGACGTAATGTACAATCTTCGCAAACAACTTGAGATTGTGCTCGTAAACGACGAGCGATTCCGCGACATCGATAGAGCTGATCGCAAGGAAGTTGCGCAGGACATCTGCCTCGACTTTTTCTCCAAGATTCCAAAGATTAGAGAGCATCTTGATACAGATATAGATGCAGCCTTTGATGGAGATCCTGCAGCTAGCGATAGAACCGAGATAATTCTCGCATATCCTGGTCTTTATGCAATTACTGTTCACCGTATAGCGCACGAGCTATATTTGATGAATATCCCGTATATCCCAAGGATTATGTCTGAGCATGCTCACAGCAAGACCGGAGTTGATATTCACCCTGGTGCAACTATTGGTAAGTACTTCTTTATCGACCATGCAACAGGCATCGTAATCGGTGAGACTTCGATTATAGGTGAACATGTCAAAGTTTATCAGGGCGTGACCATAGGCGCGCTTTCCACCAAGGACGGACAGCTCCTTCATGGGGTCAAGAGGCACCCGACCATTGAGGACAATGTAACGCTTTATGCGGGTGCAACAGTTCTAGGCGGAAGCACTGTAATTGGACACGATAGCATAATCGGAGGTAGCGCATTTGTAACACGCTCGATAGAGCCGAACACAAGCGTTATTGTAAAAACTGAATCAACTGTAATTAGTAATATTTAGGAGAGGCAATGACCAAGAAGACAAAGATAGCTCTTCTTGTACTTATCATTCTAGTTTTGATAGGCGCGTTCCTTGCGTTAGTTTACAAGATAAGGACCGATAAGCAGAGGGAGATAACACAGAATCAGATTAACGTGACTACATCTAAGGCAAAATCACAGTTTGCTATGAGCGTTACCGAGGCTCAGGATGCTAGCCATATGAGGATGGGACTTCTCGGAAGTTCACTTACTTTGGTCAAGCAGGGCGAGCCATATATTGAATCTGGCGCATACTGCGTGGATAACAGATCCGGCTATGTGCATAAGTGCGAGATTACTGGCAAGGTAAATACCCAAAAGCCTGGGGATTACGAGATAAAGTATAGCTTCGTTGTCGGAAGTGCAAAGCGTAGTATTTCAAGGACGGTTAGGGTTGTTGAGGCCGATAAGTTTGAGGCTGATACAAATGGTGTTCCCGTTTTGATGTATCACTATGTTGCCCCAGATATCGATGCAGTGTCTCTTAGGAGTAGGTGGTGCGTTTCAGCCAGCCAGCTTGACGCACATATGAAGTATCTTCACGATTCGGGTTTCTATTTCCCAAGTTTTTCTGAGCTTAGGGCTTATATCGACGGTAAGATTTCACTTCCAGCAAATAGCGTGATTGTGACCTTTGATGATGGCGGAATTTCGATGTTTCAGGAGGGCCTTCCTATACTTAATAAATACAAGATTCCCGCTACTCAGTTCATGATTGGAAAGTACGATGCTCTATCGAAGATGTGCACCTATGCAGGTCCATATATTTCATTTCAGTCGCACAGCTACAACATGCATTTCCCAGACGATTTAGCATCTGGCGCTAAGCACCATCAGATAGGCAATCTATCAAAAGAAGAAATCATAGCCGATTTAAAGGCAAATACAGATATAGTCGGAAACAACCATGCATTTGCATACCCTTATGGCGATTACACTGCTGATGCACAGAGTGCTTTGAGAGAGACAGGCGTTCTATGTAGCTTTACAACAAAGCGAGGCAAGGTCTACCCGGGTGATGATCCGACGATTTTGAAGCGAATAGGTGTTTATAATACGACGGACTTTGACACCTTCGTCGCTGGGCTTAATTAAGGAGGAAGAATGAGAAAGCCACTTATAGGAGTGACACCACTCTATGACTATAACTACAACAGCTGGTGGATAATACCAGGATATCTTGACGCAGTGATAGCCGCAGGCGGAGCTCCTGTAATGCTTCCTTTTACAGACGATGAGTATGTTGTTAAGGAGCATATAGAAAGGCTCGATGGCATCATATTCACCGGTGGTCCCGACAGCGACCCTGCGCTTTACGGAGAAAAACCTATTCTTAAACTAGGCAGTACTGCGCCAATACGCGATGTGACCGAAAGCATTTATTTCAAACATGCCTACGCTAAGGATATGCCTATCATCGGAATTTGCCGAGGCATGCAGCTTATGAACATACTTCTTGGTGGCTCTGTATGGCAGGATCAGCCAAGCCAGTTCCCAGGAATTACGAATCACGATCAGAGAGAACCCAACTACATTCCAACACATAAGATCGATATAGTAGAAGGCTCTCCTCTTTCAGCTTGGTATGATGGGCTTACTGAGCTTGAGGTCAATTCATTCCATCATCAGGTTTTGAAGAAGGTCGCAGATGGTGTTGAGGTAATAGCTCGTTCGCAGGGAGAAGAAATTATCGAAGCGATTTACGTACCTAAGAAGAAGTTCTGCTATGGCTTCCAGTGGCACCCAGAAACGCTGAGAAAGGGCAAAGAAGAGCAAAACAGGATATTTGAGCAACTAGTCAAGGCTGCATCAAACTAATATATGCATCTAAAAAGCACTGAAATCATTTGATTCAGTGCTTTTAAATTTCTCCTTGCGGAAGTCTTGCTATAAGGCTGTTTCCGTTTTGTTTAAGCCATTTTCGCGCCTGCCTATAATTTGGGCAAAACTCCTCTATCTTTTCCCAAAACCTCTTAGAGTGATTCATGTACACCCTATGACAAAGCTCGTGGATTACTACATACTCAGCAACCTCATCCGGACAGAGCATGAGTAGATAATTGTAGTTTAGGTTTCCCTTTGATGAACAGCTTCCCCATCTTGTCTTTTGGCCTCTGATAGAAATACGCCCATAGCTTACCCCTATTTTCTCAGCCCAATATTCAGTCAAGCTGGTTAGATGATTTCTCGCCTTTTTCTTTAGCCTTTTTACCTCTCCTGAGCTTAACTGTTCAGCCTCTTCATACTCGCGAGCTTCAGCCGTATTTCTTTGCTCTATTTTATCGAGAGTTTTCAGTATCCAGTCATGCTTTGCCTTTAGCATTTCTTCAATCTGAGCTTTACTCGCTCGCCTTGGGACTCTGACCTTGATTTTTTTGTCCATGCCGATTTCTATTGCAAAGCTTCTTCTATCACTTCTTATAACGACTATGTCCATAGTAAATAGGCGATGGGTCTAACCCTTGCGCTTTCTACCCTCATTTCTCTTTTGGCGTTTTTCCTTTGCCTCTCGATTTAAGCGCTTCTTGGTGCTCTTTTTCATAACCGAGAAGCCAAATCTTCCTAGAGGTTTTCTCTTTATCCCAAAGTATTCTCCGTGGTTAAAGGCTACCATATTTGCAAGATCTAGGCGAATTTTGTTGTCCTCATCGAAAAGCTCCTCATTTGCATGTACCGCAACAATTTCTGCGATAAACATATCGTGGGTCGGATACTCTTTAACCTCGAGCACCTTGCACTCTAGGTTGACTGGAGACTCTTCAATCAGTGGTGCCTTAACATGGTCAGCAGGACTCTTTGTTAGATTGCATTTAGCAAACTTATCCTCATTTCGGCCACTTCTCACTCCGCAATAGTCAGCTGAACGTGCGAGATCCTCGTTTACGAGATTTATAACAAATTCTCCTGATTTTTCTATCAGCTGGTGTGAATACCTCGATTTTCTTACTGAAACATAGGTAATTGGCGGGTCTGAATTAATGATGCCTGTCCAGGCAATTGTCAGTACATTATCAACTTTTCCGTCTGAACAGCTAACCATGACTGCCGGAAGTGGATTCAACATAGTTCCAGGTTTTAGTGAAACTTTAGCCATATTATTCCCTTTCTTCAATACGCGGCAAATTCCATCTGAAATGTGCAGCGAGAACTCTAATCAAAATTGTAAGAGCAAAACCAGCAGCTATCGCCATGTTCTTGCTCGTCAAATCCATAATCAAAAGCGATCCCGTCAGGATTCCTCCAAGAACTGACGCAAAAGCGTATACGTGCTTTACGAATACATAAGGCATTTCGCAAGCCATCATATCTCTTAGAACGCCTCCACCAACACCTGTAACAACGCCAAGGAATACTATCAAAAATAGATGTGCTACCTCTTGTGAACTATATCCCACAATCGCACCATCGACAGTAAAAGCGGCAAGACCTACTGTATCAAACCAGAATAGCGCCCTCTCAGGTACTACCACAAAGTGGTCCTCAGTCTTTCCCTTTCTCAAACTCATGATGATGAAAGCTATATTTGCAGTAACTAGCGACGCAACCAAATATATTGGATTTTGAAATGAAAGAGGAGGATTCATACCTACGATAACATCGCGTATAACTCCCCCGCCAGTTGCTGTTACTAGTGCAAGGATATTGATACCGAATATGTCCATGCCCTTACGCGCCGCAACAGCAGCACCTGAAAGTGCAAAGGCAATTGTACCTATCATATCCATTATCTCTATAAATGTAAACTCGAAGTTCATTCAGCCACTCCTAAAAATTTTATATCGATAACATTGTAACACATATATTTACTAATTTTGTTTTTATTTTACATCAAAGTTATAATCTCTTGTCGCACATTGAAGCAAGCTTTGACCCTATCGTCTGAAATAGCTGAACCATTAGTACAATAAGTGCCACTGCAACGATCATAACCAGTGTCTTACGTCTATAGTAACCATAGTTGATTGCGATTTTACCAAGACCACCTCCGCCGAGTATTGCACTCATTGCTGAGTATCCTAGGATTGTCGTGATTGCAATTGTAAAGTTTGAAATCAGTGAAGGAAGACTCTCTGGGATTAGAACCCTCTTTACGATTTGCATTGGAGTTGCACCCATGCTAACTGCAGCCTCAATAACGTTGGAATCCACTTCTCTGATACTAGTTTCAACAAGTCTTGCTACAAATGGAAACGATGCAACGACAAGCGGTACAACCGAAGCTCCTGTACCAACTACGGTATCGACTATGAACCTTGTAATTGGAGTTACCATGATAATCAAAATGAGAAATGGTACGGATCTCAAAAGGTTTATCAAAGCATTTATGCCCTTGTACAGAATCGTAGGAATCGGCATGATGCCATCCTTCTCACCCGTAACCAGAATGATGCCTAGTGGTAAGCCTATTGCGATAGCTGCAGCCGTTGCGATAACTGTCATGTAAAAGCTTTCCCAAATGGCAAGAGGCATTTCATCCCTGATGATTTCTAGTGCTTCTTGAAGTTTCCCATCTGCAACCATGCTGTTAATTAAATCACTCATCAGAGTCCACCTCCTTTCTTAGCTTGCTTACATCCTCTAATTCAGCTAGTACACCATCGTGCTCGTTTAAGAATTCGAGAACTCTATCTACATTATCCCCTTCTTTTTTTACGCCTAAAAGCATCTTGCCAAACGCCTTCCCATTTAGGGATCTTGTCGACGCATAGAGAATGCTTGCAGGAATACCAAGCGTAATCGCAAGGTCAGCAATAAGTGGCGACTCCGTTGTCTCAGAGTCATTAAATGAAACGGATATAACAGACCTGTCATCCCTATATGTGGCTAGCCCCTGTTCAGCCTTATCAGGAAATACAAGTCTCTTACCCGCCTCGGATTCAGGCTTTGCAAAGATTTCTGTAACGCTACCGCTCTCTGCTATGCGCCCATTATCTAGGATTGTAACTTTGTTACAAATTCTTTCGACTACAGACATCTGATGTGTAATAATGACTACAGTGATTCCAAGTTCCCTGTTAATCTTGGATAGCAAATCAAGAATCTGATTTGTTGTCTTTGGATCAAGCGCACTTGTCGCCTCATCGCAAAGCAATACCTTAGGATCTGTTGCAAGAGCCCTCGCTATTGCAATTCTCTGTTTTTGTCCACCAGAAAGCTGAGCAGGGTAAGCATTTTCTTTATCCGCAAGCCCTACAAGCTTGAGCAGCTCTCTACCCCTCTTTATCGCTACTTTTCGCTTAACCCTGCTCGTCAATAGTGGAAAGCATATATTTTGCAGACATGTTTTCTGCATCAAAAGATTAAAGCTCTGGAAGATCATCGTGATTCTCTTCCTAGCCGCTCTAAGCTCCCTAGGTGTAAATTTAGTCAGGTCTTGGCCATCCACTAGGACAGCTCCTGATGTTGGAACTTCAAGTAGATTGATACAGCGCACCAGCGTACTCTTTCCGGCTCCGCTCATTCCTATAATGCCATAAATATCGCCATCATTAATTTTGATGGCGATATCCTTTAGTGCTTCTACTTTTCCGTCTTTTGTCTCAAATGTTTTTGATATATTCTTTAATTCAATCATTCATTTGCTCGCTCTATTAAAATCATATTATATTAACTACTCGACTTCATATTCACGCATAGCTTCGATTATTTTAGCTTCTTTAGTGAATCTAGTGACTTTGTCTTACCAGCGTATAGACCCATTGGCTCATTGTGGATTGCTCCAACAGATACAACCTTTGTTCCATTTTCCTTATTGAAAGCTTCTAGGTATGGAAGGTGCTGGAAGTAGTTTGCATCGACTTCTCCGCTATCAACAACCTTGTTTGGCTGAACATAGTCAGTGAATTCCTTGATATCTAGAGTGATGCCCTTCTTTGCTAGGATTTCCTTAGCAACCTTTAGTACGTCTGCGTGCGGTGTAGGTGATGCTGCAACAGTGATTGTTGTTCCCTTTAGTGCATCGTAATCAACTGACTTGTCGTATCCATCGCCAGGATTTTCTACTACGCTTACAACACCACCGTTGTATTTCTTCTTAATATAATCAGCAACCTGCTTGCTCTCTAGTGATGCAACAAGAGCCTTAATCTTATCTGTATTCTCCTGTCCTTCTTTTACTGCAACGATGTTTGCATACTTTGCGCTGTTGTCCTCGATGATTAGAGAATCCTTAACTGGATTTAGACCAGCATCGATAGCAAAGTTTGAGTTGATAACTGCAAAGTCAACATCCTTAAGTGTGTTTGGAACCTGAGCTGCTTCAACTTCTTTGAACTCGATTCCATTCTTGTCTTCAATGTCTCTGATAGTTGCATCTAGTCCAGCTCCATCCTTAAGCTTGATGTAACCCTTTGACTGTAAGAGCAAAAGCGCTCTCGCTTCGTTTGTTGTGTCATTAGGAACTGCGATTGTAACTACGTTATCCTTCTTGCTTCCGCAAGCTACAAGTGCTACTGCTGTAATTGATAGCACACCGATCAAAATTAATGCCTTTATTTTCTTCATTATTATTTCCCCCTATATCTGAAATTTTGTTTTTCTGTTTTCGATAATCCAATATTATCACTAAAAATAGATTTAGTATAATACTATACTTTTATATTTAGATATAGGCTGGGATTATAACTTAAAGTAAGCCATTCTACACCTTGAGCAAATTTTGCACGAAAAAACCCCAAAACATAAGTCTTGGGGTTTTGTAAGCTTTTGAAAGACATAAGATATATTATCTCTTGCTGAACTGTGAAGCTCTTCTTGCCTTCTTTAGTCCATACTTCTTTCTTTCCTTCATTCTTGGGTCTCTTGTCAAGAATCCAGCTGCCTTAAGTGCGGGTCTGTAAGCTTCCTTGTCTGCCTGACAAAGAGCTCTTGAGATTCCGTGTCTAAGAGCGCCAGCCTGTCCTGTGAAGCCGCCACCTCTAACTGTTGCGACAACATCGTACTTGCCTTCGCATCCTGCAACTGCAAATGGTCTTTCGATTTCTCTCTTAACCATCTCCATGCCAAAGAACTCATCTAGGGTTCTCTTATTGATTGTTATCTTTCCTGTTCCGGGAATCAATCTAACTCTAGCTACTGAAGCTTTTCTTCTACCTGTTCCTAGGTACTGCATTTTTGCCATTGTTTATTCCTCCCTTCCCTTAGAAATTCAACTCTTCAGGCTTCTGTGCTGCATGTTCATGCTGAGGTCCTGCATAAACCTTTAGCTTCTTGAACATCTGTCTGCCAAGTCTTCCATCTGGAAGCATGCCCTTAACTGCATGTCTGATGATTTCCTCTGGCTTACGTGCCTGTAGCTTCTCAAATGTGACCTCACGAAGTCCACCAGGATATCCTGTGTGTCTCTTGTAGATCTTCTCTTTTCTCTTCTTGCCAGTAACTTCTACCTTCTCAGCATTGATTACGATAACGTAGTCACCGCAGTCAACGTGTGGTGTGTAAGTTGGCTTTCTCTTTCCTCTCAGTACCATAGCAACTTCTGATGCTAGTCTTCCGAGAGTCTTACCTTCAGCATCTACAACGTACCATTTACGTTCTACTTCTGCTGGCTTTGCAATGTATGACTTCATACCTTCTCCTTTTCCACCTACTGGGATTTGCACAACAAATCTGTTTCGGCTGTGCCTACTAGCTTGCTCTGCAAGTTGTTCGACATTACTAAAATAACTTTAGGTGGTGAGTGACGGACGCTTAACATCCTGCCCACCGTGCTTAAAATACAAGCACGAATATTATATCTCAGCCTCAAATTAATTGCAAGTACTGTTTTTGCACATGCTCTATAATACTTACATTAAGAGCACTACTTAATTGGTCTATCTTCATAATTATAGCCTGTCCCTTTTGCCTGCGAATCCTGTCAAAATCCAAAACAGTATAAATGCTGAAATAAAACTGAGAGCGTATCCTCCTATGTTAGAAACGTCACCCGTATTTGGTCTATCTGGAGTTTTTTCATTTCTGATTTCAAAATGCTGAAGCTCTGCAGTATTTTCAACATTTATTTCTACCGGATCTTGAAGTTTTTCATAGCCCTGAGGCGCTCTCTCCTCAACAACAGTGTACTTTCCCTCCTTTATTCCTTCAATTCTATGTGGATTTCCATCACTGATCCATCTATCTACAATTTTCCCATTGGAATCCTTGAGCAAAAGTTCTGCTCCGCTTAGAGAATGCTTCTTACCATCGCTTAATGTTAGCTTTGATATTTCAAGCTTTATCAACGCATTGCCTATTTGCGATTCATATAAAAATTCCTTTTCGCCGTCATCTCTAGTAACTATGGTATCGTCTTCAGCTCCCATAGCCTCAATTCTGTATGCTTCCTTGCTAAGGGCGTAACCATCTGGAGATTTCGTTTCCTTTAGTTCGTAAATTCCCGGAAGAAGACCACCCTTTTCTGCGACTCCATTCTCATCTGTAACAATCTTTTCTACACGTATTTCTTCTCCTTGCTTAAGCGATTTTCCGTCTGCATCAGCAATTCTCTTTAGTTCAAAATGAGCTCCAGCAAGAGCCTTATTTTCGCTTTCCCCAAATTTTCTAACTCTAACTCTGACGGTCTGCTCTTTCTCATCAAAGCTAGGAACTTCATACTCACTGATAGATAGCTTTCCATTCTCATCTTTAACAGGCTTTAGCTTAACCACCTTAACTTCTCCATTAATCCAGAATCCCTTTGGAGCCTTGGTTTCTCTAATTCTATAGGTTCCTATAGGTAGCAAAGCCTTGCCGTCATCATTAGTATAAAGTTCATCACTTCCATCCTTTAAATATGAAGCATCTAGCCTCACCTTTCCTTCTTCATCTGTAGTAAATATCCATGTCCTTTCTACTTCACTAGACTCCTCTAGACTAGCGAAATACTCAACAGTAAATTCAGCGCCAGCTAGCGAAAGTGACTTATCAAGGTTTCCAGCCGCGGACTTCTTTTGGATCAAAACATCAAGCTCTGCAGCAAGTGGCTCGTCATTTGAACGAATGACAAAGTTCTCATTTGCCTTAACCTCAAATTCGTATTCATTAGGATCTAGGTCCATATTATTAGGTGCACTAATCTCCCTAGCCTTGTACTTGCCAGGCTTGAGCGCCTTAGTATCGGTATTACCGTTTTCGTCAGTCACTAGCTCTGCAACAAGCTTTCCACTAGAATCAACCACATGATAAATCGCCCCAGCAAGGCTATATACCTTCGGACATGCACTGAAAAGCTTTGATCTTCCGCCAGTTTCTTTCTTTAGCTCTGCAGTTCCTTCAAGTGCGTTTAGCGTAAACAAAACCTGCGACTGCTCAGCGCTAGGTCCTTTGTAATATAGCCCTTTCCCAATAAAGCTTCCCGCATTTTCATCAGCATACCTTCTTGCCTCTGCTATTACAGCTCTCTGAGTCTCGCGGCTAGCCCCTCTCATAGAGTACATTTCATCTACTCTATTATCAGTAAAACATCCCTTGTGACCATTGACATTCATCCAGACCCATGCCTGAAGCAGAGCCGACTTAGTGTAATCGTCAATGCTTGCTCCTCTTATACTCTCTAGCCCCAGTGCAATCCTTGTTATCACATCCTGTGGCAAGTAGTTTAGAGCATCCTCGACATTCTTCACAGAATCCTTTGATGGAACCGACGGCTGAACGCAATAAACAGCTTCATTATTACCGTTTACAAAATCGTGAGCAGCATGCCCTATCCACGCCCCATTATCTGTAGAAATCAGATACTCGTTGCTCCCAGATTTCCTTGTCACATCAGTCTGTGCACTTGCAATAGGTGAAAATGCTAGCTGAACCATCAAAATTGACATCACCAGCACTGCAATCACCAAACTTCTTAATCTCTTTACCCTTGTTCTTATCAAAATTACCTCCTTTTTGGGTACGAAAAAAGGAGCAGCACCACGGGCACTACTCCTCTTCGTTACACTTATTTTACGATATCATATTATCACTTGATTCTTCCCCGGTCAATCAAATCGAAGATTTCCCCAAAGACGCTCGCAACTTATTTTTCAATCCTGATGCCTGACTGACCATCTATAAATATACATAACTTTGACAGTTTCAACCACAACTATGCACAATAGTGATAAGAAACCTTAACAAAATTATCACATAAGACGTGTATACTCATAATTGTCAAAAGAGCATACGCCAATAACAGTTTCTTTTGAACGTTCTTTCTTAATAATAACATCGCGCCAAAGGGCTTCGGGTGACCGAGGCCTTTTGGTTTTTTTGTAAAGCCTTTGATAGGCTCTATTTCTCAAATGGGAACTTGTAATCCAAGTTGTATTTATCTCTAACTTCGATAAACTCCTTCTGAACAGCCTCTCCGATAGGCACTCCCTTGTCCTTGCGAAATACGGAAGTCATATATGCTTTCTCGCCGGCAGTGTAGATTCTGTCGTGTCCAGGAGCCTTCTCTGATGCTCTCAGCTCTCTTAAGATATCTCCACAAGTCTTGCGAAATTCCTTTTCGCCAACGAAGAAATCAGGATTGATAACCATGAAGAAGTGACCAAGTCCATAAGGCCTGCGTTTTCCATCTGCATCAAAACCAGATAGCGCCTTTAGGAAGTGTCCTCCCTGAAGCGCAGCTGATAGAACCTCGACAACAGTCGCATAGCTATATCCCTTGTATCCAGCAAGCTCCTCGCCTATTCCTCCAAGAGGTGCAAGTGCAGCTCTTCCGCTAGTCAAAGCTTCTAGAATATCCTCGCTATCTGTCATAGCCTCACCGTTTCTTCCGATAACCATACCAGCTGGCGTATCCATGCCGCAGCGTGCAAAATACTCAATCTTACCTCTCTGAGTGATTGAAGTTGCACAGTCAATACAGAATGGGAATCCCTCGTCTGTAGGTAGTGAGAATGTCAAAGGATTTGTTCCAAGCATATTCTCTACACCAAATGTAGGCGCAATAGAAGGTCTAGCATTTGTTCCCGAGATACCAATCATTCCCTCATCAGCAGCCATACCTGTCCAATATCCTGAAATTCCATAGTGTGTGGAGTTTCTGATAGCCGCCATACCCATGCCGTAGGTCTTAGCCTTTTCGATTATAGACTTCATCGCCTTGTAAGAAGCAACCATGCCCATACCATCGTGAGCATCTACAACCAAAGTCGTTGGAGTGTCTTTGATCACCTCATACTCTGTTACAGGTTTCTGAATACCCGCATTGATTCTGTCTATGTAAATAGGCTTAAATCTATTGCATCCGTGGCTTTCGATTCCGCGCCTATCACTCTCAAGAAGTACATCTGCGCATATCCTAGCGTCCTCCTCTGGCACACCAACTGCCTTGAACGCATCAATCATAAAATTCTCTACTAAATCCCAAGCTACATAGGGCCTTGTTTCCGGGTCCTTTTCAATGTTTAACGATGTTACCTGTGGCATAACAACCTCCTACTGCCTAACTCATTAATTTATAAATATATTATATCACCTCCGCCCATCAAAATATACACATTTGACATCAAAGCGAAATAGTGCTAACTTTTTTATACAATCAAAGAATGGAGATTACTATGGAAACACAGTTTTCACGTACAGAAAGAATATTGGGCAGGGAATTTATCGAAAGGCTTTCTTCCAGCAGAGTTGCAATCTTCGGTGTTGGAGGTGTCGGCGGCTATGTCATGGAATCACTTGTTCGCTCAGGCATAGGCTGTATAGATATCGTGGATAATGACACTGTAGCGCTCAGCAATCTGAACCGCCAGATCATCGCAACTCACAGCAGCATCGGCGAGAATAAAGTCGATGTAGCCGAAGCGAGAGCAAAGGATATAAACCCCGAAATAATAGTAAATAAGCACAATGTATTCTATCTTCCGGATTCAGACTATGAGTTTGATTTTGCAAGCTTTGACTATATAGTCGATGCGATAGATACTGTTTCAGCAAAGCTTGATTTGATAGAGAAGGCGCATGAGCACGGAGTTCCCATTATTTCAGCCATGGGCTGCGGAAATCGTTTTGATCCAACAAAGCTTGTAGTAACAGATATCTATAAAACTGAGATGGATCCACTCGCAAAGGTGATGCGCAAGGAGCTAAAAAAACGTGGAATCAAAAAGCTCAAGGTTGTTTATTCGACGGAGGAGCCTATAAAACCTATGGACTTTGATGAAGATGGTCAAAAAATAATGACTAGTTCACAGGTCGCAGCAGCAGGTCAGACTAGAGCTAAGTCAGTTCCTGGCTCAACAGCTTTTGTACCTTCAGCTGCTGGGCTGATAATAGCATCTCAAGTTGCCTTTGATCTAACAGAAGACCTTAGATAAACCTAAAAACCACAAAACCCCTTATCATTCCGATAAGGGGTTTCTTACTATTTCTATAGCTTTATGTCGCCTTCGATTACGCGCATATCGTATGGCTCATACTTAACATTTCTGTATGCCTCGATATCAAGGTTGTAATCCATGACTCTATCGTCCCAATCCGAGTGGATATCACCGTTCTGCTTGATGATCAGATCGTAGAGTATAGCGTATGTCTTGCCATCCTCCTCGTCCTTCTCAAGGATTGTGCTATATGGAAGCGTCTTATGGTATGTGAGCTCAAGGCCCTTGTACTCATAGTGGAATCCGCAGCGCATTCTGCATCCGTCTAGCCCCTTGTACTCCGAGAACTTCTCAAGGTCAGCGATGATTGGATCGCTCTCCGTATCGTAGAGATTGTCTAGCGTTGTCTCAGTATAGTCATAACGGAACTGGACAGGTATGCCGTACTTTAGCCAGCGCTCTACATAGTCCTCGAGCTTGTCAGCTGGATAATCATCGTAGAGTACGCAGTTTACCCTTGTTGGGACTGCAAGCTTAGAAAGAAGCTCGTCGCTCGACTCAGTAACATAGTGTCTCAAATGTCTTGAAACGTTAATACAAGTAATCTTATCCTTGTTATGTTCAGTGAAGGCAATTATGTCCTCTTCAGTCTGACCCTCGAAAACCGGCAGGGTGCTGTTTATGAATACTCTATGTGTATTAGGAACCGCATCGAGCAATGTCTGAAGCGCCTCTCTATCAGCGAAAGGCTCCCCTCCTGTAAACACGATGTCGCATTTGGGGGTGATTTCGTTCATCAACTTGAGTGATTCTACTATTTTATTTACATCAAAGCCTGTAGTATCTGCGTATTCTCCTTTGTTAATACAAAATGGGCAATGATTTCCACAGTCGTAAGGCGTGAAGACCGTTATCGTTGCTCCGCCTTTTCTTGTCTTATATGGGTATATCATCTTTCGTCTTTCGTAAAATTTACTAAACTTTCCTCTTCATAATATCTGTAAAATCATCTTATCATAAGATGATATCTTTGTCATTATACACCAAAAAGGTTAAAACAAACATTAGTATTATAACCTCAGTGAACCAAAATTGTCAAATTGATATTTTTATGAGTTGCCTTCGGTTCGTCAAAACGAACTCGCCTAAATACGCATTTTACTTTTTGTTTTCACTAATATAAAATGGAATTGTATTTTGTTTTTAAAGATTCGGAGGAAATATGGAATCATTACATAAGAAGTTGCCAGGCATATTAATCTGCCTAGCCATAGCAATTCCGTCATACCTGCTCGGCAAGTTCGTGCCCGTAGTCGGAGGCGCCATCTTTTCTATTTTGATTGGCATGGTCATAGCAACATTTTGGAAGGAAAAAGGCAAGGCTGCACTAGGCATTAAGTTCACATCAAAGTTTGTACTTCAGCTAGCAGTCGTTCTGCTCGGCTTCGGCCTTAATCTAAATGTCATAATGCAAACAGGAAAGCAGTCGCTGCCTATAATAGTCTGCACGATTTCTACATCGCTAGTGACTGCCTTTTTTCTTCATAAGGCCCTATCTATTCACAAAAACACATCCGTGCTCATAGGCGTCGGTTCATCGATATGCGGAGGCTCTGCTATAGCAGCCACTGCACCTGTGATAGATGCAAACGATGAAGAGGTCGCGCAATCCATATCCGTAATATTCTTCTTTAATGTGCTAGCGGCTATAATATTTCCAATCCTCGGTAAAGCACTCGGTTTTGATACTCTGTCAGGCGACGCCTTTGGAATCTTTGCTGGAACAGCAGTAAACGACACATCTTCAGTAACGGCAGCTGCTGCAACCTGGGACAGTATGTGGAATCTAGGCACACAGACTCTAGACAAGGCGGTAACAGTTAAACTGACTAGAACTCTAGCAATCATCCCTATCACTTTGATTCTAGCAATCTATAGAGCAAAGAAAGAGCAGGCAGGTGCTGATAGCTCGCAGAAACAATCAAGCTTTAGCATAAAGCGAGCATTTCCAATGTTCATCCTCTACTTCGTCCTCGCATCAGTTGTAACCACAATTGCTGTAAATCTAGGCGTAAGTGCAGGCTTCTTCACACCGCTTAAAACCCTAAGTAAATTCTTCATTGTAATGGCGATGGCGGCTATAGGTCTTAATAGCAACATCGTAAAGTTAGTAAAGACTGGTGGAAAACCTTTGATCCTCGGAGCCTGCTGTTGGGCTGCAATCACTGTTGTGAGCATAATTATGCAGCATTTGATGGGTTTGATATAAAGAGATAAATGACATACAAAAATCCACGGAATAAACCGTGGATTTTTTAAATTTATTTTGTTAGCCTAAAAATCTCTTATCAAATCAAGACAAAGCTCAAGTGCCTTTACAAAAGAGTCCTTCCCCCAACCTCTAACATCATAACTATCAAGATTAACTAGCGAATCGGCCGTAAATATTATCTGACCATAATCTGCATCTCTGAACTTTGCACAGGCTGCAAGTGCGGAGCACTCCATATCCACCACAGAGCATCCCTCTGCTTTTCTCGCTTTGATCTTTGCAGGCGTCTCTCGATAAAAAGCATCCGTACTCCAAGTGATACACTCGCGATAGTTTATGTTACGTCTTTCCATACCCTCTTTAATGAGGTTTCTCATTTTATCATCAAGCTCGATAAATCGCGATGGAGGAGCATAGTGAAATGATGTTCCTTCATCCCTTAACGCCTTTGATGGAACCAGGAAAACATTTTCGTCTATATCCTCAAGCGCTCCACAGCAACCCGAAGCCAATATGGTTTGAGAGCCGTAGCCTATAAGCCAGTCCATGACCATTGTGGCCGCAGGAGCACCGACCGGAGCTTGGCAGAAAGCAATTTTCTCGCCCCTAATCTCCGTGACGTATACGGGATATTTCTTTGTTAGCGAATCATACTTTGCAACGCACTTTGCACCTATTTTATTAGCATATCTATCTATACACTCGTCAAGAAATACATACACAAGTTTTTTAGGAAGCTCGATGTCAAGTTTCTCATGCCTAGGCATTATCACCGCATTTTGATTATCATCGAATTCTACAAGCGCTACTTTCATCAAAGCGCTTTCGCCTGGCCTCTTTACCTCTTTAGGCATATAAAACTCCAATCTTTAGACTTTATACATAGTCGAAATCATCAGGACCCTTGAACCATGTATTTCTTCCTGCATGGAATATGAAAGATAAAACTGCGATTATCAAATATCCTATTGCAAAAGGTGAAAGTGGATAAAATCCGAGCGAAGCGCTGTGGATGAATCCAAAGCAAGAGAGAATATATCCCATTAATGCTGTTATTCCAACCTTATCTAATCTCTTATCTATGACGAATGTCACCATGGTTCCAAGCAAGATACCAATTATTATGGCACCTGATTTTGTTGCTGGAACACCGTTCCACATTACACCAGCATCCTTTATCATCTGTGTAACATCAGCTGCGTACTCGTTTAGTCCTGAGTTTTGAACTGCAGTCTGCAAATTTGCAAGGTTCAAAGCGCCTGTAACCTGAGTGTAAAGATAATCAGCTACTGGAGGAACCATTGCAACGGCAATTGCCGCATAGTGCTTTCTATCGTTATCCTTAAATGCCTGAGCTACCATTACAACTGCACACCATAGGAAGGTGATTGCACAAACTGCTGGTGGCACAACGCTGTTGAGGAAGGTGAATAGTCCAAATATACCAGAAAGTCCAAGCACAATTCCCGAAATCAAAGAGTATCCGATGCCAGCCTCAGACTTCTTAAGTCCTGCATGACCAAGCCATACAGTGTTAGGGATAACACCACCACAAAGTGCGGAGAGCATTGTACAAATTCCATCCGCAAACTGTGCTTCACGAACATTGTAGTTGTCACCTGCCGCATTTGAAGCTTCAACATTATCTAGTGTTTCAATAAAGTTATAAATTTCAACTGGAATGATAATTGTTAGGTAAGGAGCTACGATAGCAAATCCATCGATAAGGTGCTCAATGCTGTTTACTGGATTTGGAATGTAGAATCCGATACCACTGAAGTCAGGCTGTATACGGCCAAGACATAGCGCATAAACTATTCCTCCCACGATAGCGATGACTAGTGGTGGAATCTGCTTTGGAAACATATAGCCACCGAATAGACCAAGGATTGCTACAAATAGAACTGGAAGGCCAATCATTGGATCTCCGAGGATATCGAACACACCCTGAGTTGCCATCCAGATAAATCCGATACCAGCAACCGTTCCAAGTAGAGCAGCTCTTGGAATTCTCTTCTTTAGCCAAGGCCCGATGATACCTCCGCAGAATTCAACAAATCCGCCGATGAAACAAGCTGCAACACCTGCTGACCAAGCCAGTTCAGGTTTTCCGAGTGCAAAGTGAAGTGGCATGATTACGCCGTATAGGAATACGAACATGGCAGGTGTTGAGACACCTGAAGGAAGAGCGGTTACATCGGCTCTGCCTTCCTTTTTTGATAGCCTGCGTCCCATAAAAGCATAGTATAGGCATCCTAGCATAAGACCTACAGACATTCCAGGAATTACCGCGCCAAAGACAATTTTGTCAGGCCATTTAAGAACGCCTGACAGCGTTGCAATTACAATAAGATAGTTAACGATGTTATTTGTTACGAGGTATGTAACTCCACCGATATCTCCTCTTTTAAACCATGGTACTAAAGTTTTCTTGTCGTTCATTTTATTCTCCATTATGACATTTTGTTAATCGCATATCGCGATGCTGATTGTTTGTGGAGCTATTGCCTCCGTTTTGATTATTCTGCCTCAAGCTCAATGAATTCGAACTTTGTTACATCAAACAGCCCCATATCTGTGAGCTTTATCTCTGGAATTACTGCAAGCGACATGAAGGTCAAAGTCATGACTGGCTCAACGCTTTCATTGACTCCAAGCTCCTCGTGAGCGAGCTTATGTATAGCTGAAAGCTTTTCATCGACCCATTCACCGCTTTGATCGCTCATAAGTCCTGCAATCGGCATCGGCATGCTCTCTATGACTTTACCGTCCTTGACGAGAACGATTCCGCCTTCCTGCTCTGCCAGTGCATTGATTGCAAATTCCATATCTTCATCACTTGCTCCAACAGCGATTATATTGTGTGAATCGTGAGCGATTGTTACTGCAATTGCTCCGTGCTTGATTCCGTATCCTGCGAGGAAGCCATTTGCAACGTTTCCGAGAGCGTGATGTCTTTCTGCAACGCTGACCTTTACGATATCAACCTCTGGATTTCTGATGAAGTCGCCGTCCTTATCTACATTTACGACAGCTGTAGCCTTCTTTGTTACTACGCCACCGGGAAGAATCTCAATTACATTAACCTTGTTGCTCTTGAGCTTCATCTTGAGCTTATCCTTTGAAAAATCAGCTAGGTGTACGCTGCCCTTTACAGAGTCTATGGAGTGCTTCTTCATCTCTGGTAAATAATCTCCATTATCCGCGCAAAGCTCACCCTCTACCCAAACCTTGCCAACATTGAAATCCTTTAGATTGTCAAACAAAACAATATCGGCTCTGTAGCCTGGAGCTATAGCTCCTCTATCTTTGATTCCAAAGCATTCACAAGCGTTTATTGTCGCCATTCTGAGAACTTCGATTGGATCTAGTCCTTCAGCTACGCACATGCGCAGATGATTGTCGAGATGTCCTTCTTTGAGGATAGTCTTAGGCTGCCTGTCATCCGAACAAAGGATGCAGCGCCTTGCATTATATGATGTAACCCCTTTTATCAGTCTCTGAAGATCCTTGCACGCAGAGCCCTCCCTGAGCATTACGTACATTCCGCAAGCGATCTTGTTTTGCATATCCTCTATTGAAGCACACTCGTGATCTGCGACAATTCTTGTTGAAGAATAGGCATTTAGCGCCTTTCCTGAAACGCCTGGTGCGTGACCGTCAACTGGTTTTCCGGTTTCCTTTGATAGCATAAGCTTGTCTAGATCTCCATCTAGAGCACCGATTACGCCAGGGAAATCCATGAACTCACCGATACCAAGGATTGCCTCGTTATCTATGAATTCCTTCATCTTCTCTGCATCGATAACTGCGCCTGAATGCTCAAAAACAGTCGCTGGCACGCAAGAAGGAAGCATGTACTTAACATCAAGCTTCGTATTCTTTGCTGCATCTATCATGTAGCTTAGACCTGTTAGTCCACATACATTTACGATTTCGTGAGGATCAGCGATTATTGTCGTTCCCCCGTGTGGAACTAAAAGCTTGCCGAGCTCCTCTGGTGAAAGATAGGATGATTCGATGTGAATGTGGCTATCAATAAAGCCTGGAGCAGCATATGCACCCTCTGCATCTACAATATTTTTCGCCTCGTAATCACCGATTCCCGCAATCATACCATCTGTCAGCGCGATATTTCCTTCAGTAATTTCTCCTGAGAAAACATTTACTATCTTACAATTTTTGATTAAGGTGTCCGCTGGAATTCTTCCAGCTGCTACATCTATCAAATTCTTTAGACTTTCTTTTGTCATTTTATATGCCTTTCGTTTGCACTTTGATTTTCTTACTTAACCACTTCGATAATTGGATCAAAGGTTGTCAAATTAACGTAATCCACAGGACCTGCATCTGTTATCGCATAGTCAGGAATTGCAGTGATTGGAAGGAAGAACATGTACATCATTGGGTCTGGCAAGTCAGAACCTAGGTCTCTAGCCGCCTTATCAATGAGTTTTTCACGAGCTGCAACCTCTTCAGGTTCAAGATCTGTAACGATTCCGCCAACTGGAAGTGGCAGGAATTCCATTATTTCTCCGTCGCAAACAACGACCTGTCCGCCACCCTGCTCAATCAAATAGTTAGCAGCAATTGACATATCCTCTGCACTAGCACCCATAACCACTAGATTATTGTCATCTGGAGCAGCAGATGATGCCATAGCACCCTTCTTAAGCTTCCATCCTGAAGCAAATGCAAGTGACTTATTTCCATTTCTGCCAAAGCGCTCAAGAACTGATACCATTACCACATCTTGACCTGCATCTGGCTGAACAATTCCGTCCTTAACCTCAAGAACTACATCTCTTCTCTTTCTTACAAAAGGACCCTTAACGTCCATAGAAAGCACCTTTACCTTGCCTTCTTCTATAGGAGCCTTGAATTCAAAATCAGCCTTTGTTGTCAAATCACACTTTAGCTTGCCCTTTAGAACTGAGCTTCTCTCTGGAGCCTTTAGATCGTAGCTTAGCTTGTGACCCTTAGCAACCATCTTTCCGTTTGTCATAACTTCATCTACATCAAAGTCATCTAGTGATCCAACAAAGAGAATATCTGCGATTCTTCCTGGACAAATTGAGCCAACAAGGTGGTCGATGTGATAAGCTTCAGCGCTGTTTATTGTCGCCATCTGAATAGCTGTCATAGCATCAACTCCAGCCTTCATAGCAAGTCTAACGACATTGTCTAGGTGACCTTTGTTCAAAACGTCAGTTGCTGTAACATCATCTGTACAGAAGCTGACTCTTCTAGCAAAGTAAGGATTAACCTCTGTAACTGCCTTGATATTTTCCTCAAGGAAGTGAGTTACTGAAGACTCTCTAATCAGCATATGCATGCCCTTACGCATCTTCTCTACAACCTCTTCGTGGTCGTAGCTTTCGTGGTCGAGTCTAACTCCTCCGCAAAGATATCCATTTAGGTCGTTTCCGCGAGCCATAGGCGCACATCCGAATACTGGAAGCCTATTGTTATACGCTGTAGCAATTGCGCCTAGAGTGTTCTCATCTTCTTCCTGAACAAATTCACGAACGGTCTCCCAAACGCCGTAGCACTCGTCCCACTTCTGAACTTCTTCATGAGTTTCCTTAGTAAAGTTATATGCAACAGTTGATTCAGGAATAGTGTATGGAGTCTTAAAAGGAGCGCCCCAGAAAACCTTAAGCGGGCTCTGCTTCACTTCCTCAAAAATCTCACGAAGTCCCTCAAGTCCTGAAACGGATATATATTCATCAAGACCTGAAACCATGCTTGTTGTACCCCTTGGAACTACAGCCTTAGCATAGCTTGTGATACTTAGCTTACTACACTCGCTGTGGATGTGCCCGTCAATCATTCCAGGAACTAGGTAGCGTCCCTTAGCATCGATAATTTCTGTATCCTCGCCAATGTAGTCGCTAACATCTCCTACAGCAGCAATCATTTCATTATATATAGCAACATCAGCAGGATAAACCTCTGCAGACATTACATTTACTAGCATTCCGCCCTTGATAACCTTATGTGCAGGTACAAGTCCTCTGCCAGCCTTAACTCTCTCCTTAAGTCTTTCAATTGTCATTTCCATAAATCAACTTCCTTTCATCTTCTTCGATAAGTTAACAATACTATACTGCTAAAAATACCGTCAACACACTAAGACGTAATTTTACCTAATAACTTAGTCGCATATACATCAAAAGTGGTTATTCCCATAACATTATATGCGCATGCAACAAAAAACGTTCGTGTTTTATTTTTATCATAATCTTTCAAAAAAATGCATAAAAAATATCTTAAATCTATACGGTCACCCCCTTGCCGCTCTGAATCCATGACACAAAAAGAGCCACATATTTTGTGGCCCTTGTAGATTGTTAAAAAACCTAGTCTCACCAATACTATTTTGCACTTATCTTTAAGTTTATCAGTTTATTCAAATGTCAGTTGCTTTTCATATTCCTCACTATCTACACAAAAGACAATACCTTAAGGCAGAGCCTAAAATACGAGATGGAGAGCTCTGTGGTTAATTTAAAGCGTAAGGAAGCAGAGCTAAAACATTTCTGCAAAGCTACTGATAGGCGCGTTGATACGACTAGATCTCAAGTTCATGCCATAAAGGATGCATCCGGTAAGATTGTAGGATTTGATAGAAGTGCTGCACAAGGAGCAAGGAATGTAGCAATTAAGCACCATATAGATTGGTTAAAATCAATCGGAGCTGAAAGCAGCGAATTAAAAGTGCTTGACAAATACTATGCTGCAAAATATAATAATTCTCCTGCCTATAAGAATTTAATAAATTATAGATTTTTAGTAAGTAAAGGAGAAATAAGCCCATTACTAAGTTATAAAGTGTATGATGCATATAGTAGAGCAGTGCAAAATAATTTGGTGGGGGTGCCCACTCCGTTGGGGTTGCAGATAGAAGGATATACATCTCATTTTGTCAGTAGAGTGATTGGGTATTCGGCACTAAACCGAAAATATAATAGACCCGACGTTTCTATAGAAGATTTACTTGATTGTTTGAAAACGGGAAGAGTAGGAAAAGAACAAGTAAACAAAGCGGGAGAACGTAGCATTCTTTTGAAAAATGATAAATGCAATATAGCAATTAATCCGGATACAAAAACATTGATTCAATGCAACCCAAGAAAACTCGTTAAAAGATAGGAGACAAATGTATGGAAAGTGTTTGGAAATATAAAGCAGAAGATTTTAAGTATCTACAAAAATATTTTGATGTTGACTTTTTGAATAGCGACGCGAATATTCTAGACGCACTAAATGAAAAAATAATTGAAGTGGGTTTTGATGATAAGTTAGAATTTTATAATGACGAGGGTAAAAAGCTCCAGGAAATATATGACAATATTTACTATATGAATTAGAAATGAGCATACAATGCCAAGGGATGATTATTTCAGGATAGTATTTGAACTCTTAGTAGATAAATTTTTCAAAGTGGATTAAAGGTATGAAGGCTTTTGAATATGGTGTGTGTAGGCACCCCGACGAAGAAATATACATAAAACAAAGACAATTATTACTTAAAAATATTCCGGGGCTAACGTTTGTAGAAGAGTTGGTAGATGTAGATGAATCAAAATTCAGTATTATGATACATGAAAGAGGGAAGGTGGTTCTGAAGAATTCATTCTTCCTTGATGAAGTATGTATAGAATCCGACTTTGATATTAGCCCATATTTCGAATAAATTTATGATATAAACACACTCGGGCAGGGTGTGTTTTTTAGTAAACAAATAACGATACTTAAGGCAGCTATATAGCTGTCTTTTGTTATACAAAAAATTAGCTTAGTACAGGGCGTAATCATGTACACGGAGGAGAAGCAACCTCGTATAAAAGCGTACCGAGAAAGGAAAGCATCATGAAAAGAGAAGTTATTGAAAATCTCCTTAAAGGTGAAGTGCAAAAGTACAAGGATGCAGCTGCCGAGGCAGAGTCAAATAACAAAGCCGAAATCGAAAGGCTGCAATTCGGATATGCTCTTGACGGAGCGCTTAGAACTACAGGTGCAAAGAACAGCAAAGCAGTAAGAGCACTACTTGATGAGGCAGGGCTTAAGCTTAATGGCGACAGCATTGTCGGTCTTGATGAGCAGCTAAAAACCATCAGAGAGAATAACGATTATCTCTTTAATGATGACACACAGCCGGTTATCGTTAGATCTACTCCAGGAGCAACCGGCGGAACAGGGTCTGATGATAAGAACAAAAATGTTAACACAGCAATAAGAAATCTTAAGTTTCTCTAGTATTTCCCAAATTCTTATTAGGTCTAATTTCTTTGGCTCAAAATTCCCCATTATCGAACTCGTGTCTTTTCTTTCTCAAAAATCCACAGGTCTAACAAATCTATTTTAAATTTAATTCTTTCAATGTGACAAAAATGGTACATTTAGTTTTAGTCTTTTTAATATATTCATATACAGAATATCAAACCTATTTAAACACTTCAATAAAAAGCCTACTGCAACCTTTCAGCTGTAGTAGGCTTTATCTATAACGATATTTATATTTACTGTTAGATGTCTACTCGACATCCATGCCTGTACATGTGTAACCGGTTTCCTCGATAGCCTTGGCCAAATTACCTTCGTTCAGACTGTCATCCGTTACAAAGGTCGCCGTCCCTTTACGCTTTGATGCCTTCACCTTCTTTGCATCTGGAACTACCTTTCTAATAGTTTCACATATATGTGCCTCACACATGCTACATGACATTCCTTCTACTTTCAAAGTTACTTTCATTTGCACTTCCTCCCACAAATTTCTTGCTATTCGAATATACTAAAAATCGTTAGCTTCCTAATGGTATCTTCACTAAATTCTGCACTTTCCTACATAATAAACATCTTCTGGAAGCGCTAGGTCAACTGTAGGTGCATCAAAGCTCCACTTAGGTGCCTCTGCTCTTAGCGAACCAATTACTGCAACGAAGTTAAACATTGCAATACCGTAGTTTAGATGTCTGTCGTTTTCGCATGTCATCTCATCAGGCACTCCAACTAGGTAAATCTCGCTATCCCCAACGATTACTCTATATGGCTGTCTGTTGAAAAATGACTGCGCATGGCTTATTGCAAGAAGTGAATCTTCTAGCTCTGTGTATAGCTCATCTGTATTGAACGCCTTGCCGTATTGCTTATCAAATAGCATGCATCCTAGATGAATCTTTGGAGCAGCTCTTAGCTCAGTCTTAGTCATTGTAACATTGGATGGACTGACAATATCAAGTCTAGTCTCCTTAGTATCCTTGTCGCGATATCCTATTCCGATAACGCATGCAACCTCTAGTTTGGAATCTAGATCAGCTGCTGCCTTAACTTTATCTGAATTATTCACTGTAAGCCAACATGCAGCAATTCCGAGATCTGTAAGCTTAAGCGTCATTGCCTGAGCAAGATATGCAATGTTCTCTAAATAGTGTTCTTTTACCTCTGATAGCAAAATGATATACTGAGGTGCCTCTATTGAATATCCGTTATAGCCTACGCTATCTCCAAACTTCTTGCCTGCCTCTGCACCAGTAAACTTAATATCTGTTTCAATACCTGGAACAAGTCGCTCTAGGTTATCATATACACGATTTACCTCAACTAGCTCCTCAATCTCAATCTCCTTATTCAAAAACTTTCTGCACGACTGTCTCTCCATAATCGTTTCTCTAAAAAATCTCATGTACTCCATTATAGGCTCCTTTCCATCAGATCAATTCCCATCGTTTAGTTACGATGTTCAAGTGCCAGCTAATTCGACATTTACATCGCTGGCATATGCCGTATTTATATTATATTATACTAAAAGTATATATATTATATTTACACACTTTTTGCACAATTAAGCATAATCCCTTGCTCTTTGCAAATAAAAGTAATTTACTCTTACGCTTTTGATGATATAATGTTGAAAGATATACCATCAAAAATTACCCATAAGGAGATTTTTAAATATGATTACAACTAGACTTATTTTTTTGGCTGTACTTTTAGCACTTGTGCTATTCTTCATCTATATGAAGTTTAACGCTCCACGAGGACCTCATTACAGGCTTAAGTTAATACAGTTTAACATAGACCCTAATGTTATTAACGAGACAGGTGAACTCGGTAAGCGCATATTTACATCAAATACAATAAAGAAGGTTATGCTTCCGTGGGATCAAAATATCTGGGCACAGGTTGATTTACACGAAAACGGTATCGTCATAATAAGAAAAAATCAGGAAATCCCTATGCTATTCTCAGAGATATATGATATAGAGCCTCTACTAGTTCACTCGCTATTTATTATTGGAAAACACTTCGGATATAAGATAAATGCGATGGACGGCAGAACTATTATACTAAAAAGCACAAATTTAGGTGAACTGGATGTACTCATTGACAAGCTGTGCGCGCTATTCCCACCAGAAGATGGCAGAGCCATTATTACAGATATTGGTTAAGGGACATGAACTTATACAATTAGTTAAAATTAAATTTAAAACTTTGAGACAACTGTTATGGGGTTTAATATGTATATCCGCTTTGAAAAAGGGATAAATAAATTCAATGCTTTGCTTTTATGCGAATGGTCAAATGCAAAAGGAAAATCATTTCAGGAACAGTGGATGGGTCATATGATTTCTTACCCATTGAACTATGACAAAATAAAAGAGTTAGAAAACACATTTTCTATTTTTTATGAAAACAAATTCATTGGAATGATACAAGAAATTCGCATTGACAAAGATAATATCCATATAGGAAGATTTATTTTAGACCCCCGGAAAACAGGATTTGGCCTTGGTACAGAGGCAATGAAAGTATTTATTAAATTAATTTTTAGAGATAAGAACATCCGAAGCATTTCTCTAACGGTTTTTAATTCTAATCAAAGAGCAAAGAAACTTTATGATAGGCTTGGATTTGAAATTGATGAAACAATCGAAATGCCGGTATTGAAATACATTATGAAGAAGTACAGATAAATACATCACTGCCATACTCTTATTCCCTTAGCTTTATATCAAATATATCCTCTATCCTTATCCAAGTGCCTTTACTCAGCCTGAGTTTTTTCTCATGCTCGTCAATCTTACAGACAGCACCTTTATAACTTATGTATTTACCGCCCTGTTTTAGCTTATCTTGGACGAAATAGTCAAGCTTAACCTCTGGGAGCTCATCTTCGTCCAAAGGCCTATCTAGGGCGATTTTTAGTTCAGCGAGAACTTCGTTTATCTCGGCAATCTTATCCTCCGCAAGCTCAATTTTGGAATCAGTAAATCTAGCTGTCTCCTCAACCGCCTCTCCGTAACCCGTAAGAGCTGCAAATGGTGCGAACTGAGCTGCTCTATCATGCGTTGACATATGAGCATGCCTAGTTGACTTTTTGTATGGCATATCTATTATATCGTCGTATTTACCCATGAATTCCTTATCCTCTTAAATCTAGACTACTCTAAGCCTTGTGCCCACCAATTTGGGCGTTACGTTCCTTTGCTGTTGCGCCCTCCTGAAGATTGGTGCCCTTTAGAATGGCGTTCTTGCCGAAGCGTTTCTTAATCTTGAGCATGGCCTCTTGAACCTGCTTCTCCTTCTCTAGTGTATCTTCACTTTTGTCATTAGCTGCACTGCCTGAAATAGACTCAGCCACCACTGAATTCCTTGGTTTTTCCTCTCCTCGTTCCGAATATGAAGAATTGTCTTTGCTGGACGCAGGCTCTCTCTCTTGAGGCGCACCTCCCCCTGCAAGCATATCAAACATACTTATCTGCTCAGGCTCTGCACTAGCAACTTCGCTCTCTCGTTTGTACTCAGACTCTAATACAAGATTATTGGCCGTTATGCTTATTCTCCTAGTCAAAAGCGACTCATCAACAACTCTATCAAAAACTTCTAAAACACAGTCTGTTGTGAGCTTAGTAGATGCTGTGCTGAATGGCAAATTACCTGTTCCGTGTGCATGCTTAGGTACCTCTCTTCCGTAACCATCCACCGTTATCTCACCCTTATAAGCCTTTCGTCTCTCAGGGTCAGATAGATTCTCTATGTCATAGCCTACCGTTAATACTATCTGGTTAGTGAGAAGTCCCTTATCTACCAGATCAAGAGCTAGAAGCTCCATCATTTCTCTAACTACGATTCTAGTCTTCTCATAGGTATATGCATTCTGTAAAACCTGTCCTGAAACGAGACTCTTACGCTGCGGCCTATAGGACTTAACCTCGGCGAGAGTACACGGCTCGTACCCCCAAGCATGGTCAATCAAAAGCTCAGCGTTGACACCGAACATCTTATAAAGCAAATCCTCATTATAGTAGTCAGAGCTAGTGCCTAGTGAGCATCTTGCAATATCACCCATAGTAAATATGCTCTTCTTAGCGAGCTTCTTGGCATAGCCTCTGCCCACTCTCCAAAAGTCTGTAATAGGCCTATGATCCCAAAGGAGTCTCCTATACGAGTATTCGTCTAGTTCAGCAATTCTAACACTATCAGCATCTGCCTCTGTATGCTTAGCTCCTATGTCCATCGCTATCTTGCACAGATAGAGATTAGGACCTATGCCTGCAGTTGCTGTAATCCCAGTCTCCTTAAAAACCTCCCTAACCAGAAGCCTTGCAAAATCATGTGCGTTTAACCCATAGGTCTTAAGATATCCACTCGCATCAATGAAAACCTCATCTACTGAATAAGCATAGATATCCTCGGGAGCAATAAATCTAAGGTACACATCGTAAATCTGCGTACTTTTGCTCATGTATAAAGCCATTCTAGGTTTAGCCGCTATATAGTCAATAGCAAGGCAGGGGTTCTCGTTTAGCTCAGTAGCGAATACAGACTTGCCGTCAAGGATATTCTTAGGTGCCCTCGTCTGCCTCCTCGCATTAGCCTCCTTGACCTTCTGTTCAACCTCAAAAAGTCTAGCTCTGCCTGGAATCCCGTAGGCCTTAAGCGAGGGAGACACTGCAAGACAAATAGTCTTCTGGGTGCGCGATGCATCAGCTACTACCAGGTTGGTATTAAGAGGATCTAGCCCTCTCTCCATGCATTCTACGGAGGCATAGAATGACTTTAGGTCTATGGAAATATATGTCTTGCTCATCCTCATCCTCCTTAGGTGTTTGTCTCAAACTCAGTTATATCAATCATAAACATCGCCTATCTGCGATGTCCACAACGAACAAATGTTCTACATATATAATAACAAATCCCTTGCGATTTGACAATCAAAATATATTTTTCCCCAAACAAAAAACAGGAAGCAGGCTATCCTGCTCCCATAAATCCGCATTTAATTTTGATTTCCTTTTGGTATCTATTTTTTGAACTCTCCGTTTAGGCGTTTTATCTTTGATCTTAAGATTAAGTATTTAGCTATCCAGATTACAGCGAAGATAAATACGAAAACGATAAAGTAGCTTATCGCACCTTTAACTGAGTGCTCCATCCAGTCTGTTAAATACGCAATTGGTAGTAGCGCAAGACCTCCGACTAGGAAATATATCGCACTCTGCTTTGCAATGCTCCATGAATCTATTTCCCAGATTACTGAGCCTGCAGCAAAGGCTGAGCCGATAACCCCACAAAGAATAGTTTGGAAAATAACTGCATTCAGCTCATTTCCCATCTTCTCTGTCAAACTAGGTACAACCGCATGAAAACTTCCATCTGCATACATGAAGGAAAATACAATTGAAAGTATGCAGCCAATCATTACACCTATTGGAAATCCAGCTAATCCGCGGACAAATGCTTCTTTTTTAATATTAATATTCATCTTTACCACCTCAAATTCCTAAAATCTGCTTGATTTTGCTAACAAAGCGCCTTGATACATAGGTTACTGTACCGTTTGAAAGCTTGACGCAAATCGTTCCGACAATGCTGAGATTAAACTCTTTGACCTTCTTCAGATTCACAATATCTGAGTTTGATATACGCGCAAAGTGTTTTCCTAGCATTTCTTCTAGTTCGTAGAGCCTTAGCCTAAGAGCATATCTTCCATCTTCGCATTCAGCTATTACCCTGCCAGACTCAGCATAGATGCGATAGATTTCGCTAGGCTCAAGAATTTTTGCATTGCCATCCCTAAAGCCCGTTATTAGCTTTGGCCCTGTGCTCGAAGCCTGCCTTACGATTGCATCTAGCTCTTCCGTCATCTCATCTGTTATGATGATGAGCTTCGGCTCCTTGCAGTCCTTGTCAATTTTGATTTCTACTTGCATTTTTTCAACCTCCCCTTAGGTTGATTTGATTTTACGAAAAACGAAATGCTTTTTCAAGCGATTATCGATAGGTGGTCAATATGGCGATATAGGTGGTATAAAACGAGTAATCAGAAGTCAAATAAGCTCTAATCAAATGGTCCTGTTAAAACACCCATATTTCACATAAAAAACTCGCTCAATTCGTTCTCCTACTATGAGCGAGTCCTATACAGCTAATCTTGCAAGAAAACCTTAATATTAATTTTAATCCACTTTCCTCTTTGCTCCTTCATCTGAATTCTTGCAAAGAGAAGTTTGCCTGCATCCATCAGTCTCGAAAATATGAGATTATCCATTTGGGGGACATATCCTATTTTGATGCCATCAGCTGTCTTTATAACAATGGCCTTGCTGTCATATTCATTTTCGGGTTCACGGTAAAAGCTAAGCTTGTCATTTATAGCTAGCTTTGGCTCTATTTCCTCTATTCCTTCCACATGCATCGTTCCCGCAACATGTGTATCAAAGAGATAAATTTCCCTTTCAAATGGCTTTGGTATATCAATATCCTTATTGTTATGCATAAGGCTCATCAGACCCGATGCATCCACCTTAACAAGATTGCTCATTTTCTACTCCAACATTTCAGCTATTTTTGCTTTATATAATTCTATTTCTTCTTCATATAGTTTTTGGAGGCGTTTAAACTCCTGTTTCATTTCCTCAATTTTAGCACTATCTTTTACGATATCTCTCCTGTTATATGGAAAGCATTTTTTGGTAATGCAAATTTCCTCTTTAATATGCTCTATCAAAGCTTGCAGGCGCTCTCGCTCCTTCGCCAAATATGCTAGCGCATTGTCCGATTCATCAGGAAGCTCACCATCATCCAACATTTCAGCGATGATTCTAATAGCATTTAGGTCTGCGTTTTTATATGCCTCAACAGCATTCATAAACAGGTCAATTTCTGCCCTAGATAAGTCAGGATTTAGATCAGGATGAAGAGCTTTTACAATCTTTCTGTATAAAGATTTTAGTTTCTTTTTATCCTCACCAGATAGAACTTTACCCTTGCTTCTATCTAAAGCCTCGTTCATAGCCTCTATTTGTATTTCAAGAAAGTCCTGGTACTCGGCAAATTCCTCATCTAGTTGCTCTTCTATTTCTGAGACATCAGGCTTCTCCTGCCTGTTAAGCTTTGCTTGTATAAGCTCTATTTTTCTCTTAAGTCTAAGCATCTTGCACTGAGTTTCATATAGCTTATATTCGAGTGCCCCAAGCGCTAGCATATATTGCATTTCTATATTTGGACATATGACAAAGCGAAGCTCATCATATTCAAAATATAACTTTGATAAATCGGCACGAAGCTCCTCGACCTCTGATTTCAATTCTTCGTACATAGGAAACAATATTATGTTGCTAGATTGTGATTCGATTTCCATACTATAATCCTCTATATCAAAATGAATTTTACCTATTTATCTCCATCCTCCCGGCAACTTTATAAGTCCAAAGGTCAAAGCCTCTACAAGCCAGTCAAAAACAGGATATAAACTTCTATCTGAATAGAACCAAATTACATAAAACCATACAAGATGTAATATGCCTGTAACTATGCATATTGCTACGACAAGCTTATTCTTTTTTACAAAGAAAATTCCTATTATCAATACCCAAAGAGAAATGCAATAGGGTATAAAGCTGGTCACTGTGTCATATAAATTCATCTTCTCGTTATCTATCGTGTTGTTCATGTATAGGTCCCAGAAATACAATTGATACAAAATCTGCCCTATCAAAAACAGCGCTACTGCTGAAACTATCAAAAAGTAAAATATTGACCTCATGTTAAGATACTTTTTCTTCGATTTCATACTTTACACCCTAATCCTTACATTTTTACAGCGCAGCTTTTTCTCGTCTAATACGGATAAAAATATCCTGAAAGTCCAAAAGTCAAAACAGCCATGCACCAGAATACAAACTGTGAAAAATTCTCCATTAGGTTAACAACAAGCCAATAAATTACTATCGCATGAACGATTATGTAGAAAAAACATATCGAGATAGCAAGCTTACTAGTTCTCAAAAATGAAATACCTATTATAATTAACCAAAAAGAAAGGCAGTATGGTATAAAAAGACCTATATAGTCAAGATCTATTCTTCCACCACTTGCCTCATAGCTCTGATACATACCACTTTGACTAATAACGAAGCTCAAAATAGGTAGTGCAACGGTCATAATAGCAGCTAAATAGTATATCGACCTCAAATTCAGGTACTTGCTTTTTTGTTTCATACTCTGTTCCCATCCTCGTTAAATTCCTATACATCGATTCTATATGAAAATTTTTACTTTTTCAATAGTACAACAAAAATGGACAGCTCTTAGACTGTCCATTTCGTATAGATTTCACCTTTTATTGAATTGTATTGATACTTTGGTTTAAATAGCTTTTGGATGCTTACTTTTTCGCAATCGTATACTGAAAAGTATCGCCCTCTGTCAAAGCATAATCGCTAGCCTCGAGCATTCCGTCCATTACAGCTTTGCGGATTGCGTAATACTTTGATGTATCTCCGCCGTTCCAGTACTGCGCGTGAATGTCCTGAGACATCTTCCATGTCAGCGAATTCTCACCCTGAGCCACAACCGAGTTTACGTGATCGCATGGCATTCCGTTTACAAAGAAGTCCTCAAAATACTTGTAGATTCCTTCAGCGTCAGCCTTTGCATCTACTGCGTTGCTCTTTCCGAAGTCAAAAGCAAGTGCTTTGACCTCATCAAAATTATCACCTAGCAAAGCAATTAACGATGCGTAGCGCATCTCTGCATCTGTAATCTGTGACTGGAGCCATCCGTGGATGTTGCTTTCATCGATTACAGACTCTAGTGCAGGAAGCTCCTTTGTGTACTCAGAAGCGTTTGAAATCCAGCCATTCTTTGACGCCTCAGCAGCGATTGCTGCAGTGAGCTTTTCCTGATTGTTGATTTTGTTATATAGCCAATAGTGAATTGGCCCCAAAAACATACTCATATATCATCCTCTTTCTATTTTTATTAGCCGGCCCGTCGATTTATGCCTCTTCGATTGCGCCGACAGGACATCCGTCCATTGCCTCTGCTGCAGTGTCTAGAGCATCATCAGGTACGTCAGCTTCGATAGCTACTGCGATACCCTCGTCGTTCATTGAAAATACTTCTGGACATGTTCCAGCACAGAATCCGCATCCGATGCAGCTGTCATTTACAACATATTTCATTTTGATTTCCCTACTTTCTATTTATACTTAGATTACTCTAGCGTTAGCAAGAGTGCCATTTTGAACTTTTCTGTTGCCTTAACAAAGTGAGCTCCGCCCTTAGCAAAGTGGAATTCTTCACCCGCTTTGATTGTGTGCTCTGTTCCCTCGTAGCCTATAACACCTTCTCCATCTAGTGCGAAGATGAGCGCTTCTCCAGGCGCTGCATGCTCTGAGAGACCCGTTCCTTTGTCGAAAGACATGATGATAAACTTCATCTTGTCATTGTGAGCTATATCCATGTTTATTACTTTACCCTCTTGGTAAGGGATTAAATCGGCTAGCTTAAAAACTTCACCTGCTTTGATTGCACTGTTCATATTATCCTCCTTTGAAATAGATATTTCTGTATATATCGCGCCCTCTTCGGTACGCATCCCAATAGGTTTATCCGTCTGTGTTAGAACTGCTTCGCCTGCACAAAGTGCTCTTTGATATCCGTCTGTGCCGTAAACCTCGAGGCTTCCTTCCTCGACGATTATCAGCTTGTGATACGGAAATATCTCAGCGCTTATGTCTGTCTCAGGTGCCATGGAGAAGTAAATTATGTAATTTTCTCCATCAAAGATTGACTTTGATACCGTGCACCCTGGGATGTAGGCGTTTTCCTTTGCTATTGAAAAGACCTTTCCGACAACTTCCTTCATAGGCATTCCCCTTTCTAACAGTTCTTTCTTGACTTTTCACTTGTATTATATTACTGTAATACCTATATTTATGTTGTTTAAACAACAAAAATGAGATTTTATGAATTATTTTTCCGTCAAAGACAGCTCTCTTTAATGGAATACGAGAAGACGAGATTGAACATTTGATATCCTGCTTAAACGTCAGTAGAAAGACGTATACAAAGAGTGAAGTAATTTGCCATGCCGGCAATAGAGTACACGAGATAGGGCTCGTCCTCTCAGAGAGCGTTTCGTCAAGTACCTTTTTTGATTTATTGATGCTTGTATTTTGAAAATTGAGTAACAAAAAACAGTAAACCTTTTTTGATTTACTGTTGCTAAAACTATTATATTCAATTACACAAACTACGCTTTATCTACTAGATTTCATAATATCTATAGCAAACTTTCCACTTGCTGCAGCAATAGGAAGTCCTCCACTAGTTTGAATCCATTGACTGGCAAGGTATAAATTATTTAAACCTTTAATAGTGCTCTTAACATACTTGTTTTTATATCCTTTCTGTGGATTAAAACTCATGTAACCCCCTTTATATGCATTACACCAAGTTGTAAATGTAACTGGAGAATATGTTCCAAGTACGATGAGTTTCCCTTCAAGCTGTGGATACTTTTTTTCAATTCTTAATCTCAAGTCATCTGCAAGACGCTGTTTTTCTTGATTGTATAAGCTAATATTATTTTTTAGTCCAGACCAATAGGCATAATTTTCATCATTTTGTAAAATATTACATTGAATGACTCTCTTTTCCATTGGAAATAGTGTCTCATCATAATCAAAAACTCGCATTCCACAAAAATTATGTGTTTCCCCTGCAACATCATATTCATCACAAGGGAAAATAATGCTTCCTTTAGGTAATTTCAAATCTTTCTCAGTAGCTATTCCAAATGCAACCTGATAACATGTATTAGAAACATAGCCCTGTGGATTATCATACATGTACCTAAGATTTTTATCTAAATATTTTTCATCAATTAAGTCATAGAAAAGATAATGTGGGTCTGCACACCAAATATAGTTATCTGATTTGATTACCTCTCCATTATTACCTAGAATACTAACAACTTGACTATCTACAATATTTATTTTTACAATATTAATACCTAGATGCAACTTCCCACCTAAGGATTCAAATTTAGCAAGCATTCTACCAACCAAGCCAACAGAACCTCCTTCTGGTATAGCTGCTGTGTTGCTTGTAAAAAAAGCATATGATGCAACAAAGGAAAGAGCGTTAAAATTGCTATTAAAGTAATTTTTAAACATTGCTCTAATGTAATGATTCTTAAAGCGATTGACAAACTCCTCCATCGGCTGTTTTCCATATTCCTTTATAGCCTTATTAGCATCTTTCATGCTCATTCCTAGTTTAATAAACTGTATTAAATTCATATGAGCAATTGAAATATCACATGGTGGCTTTATACACTCTAAGGTTTTAACACAGTCAAAAAACAAATTTAATTCTTTGGTATCTTCTGGAGCAAGCTCTAAAAACTCTTTTCTTGCTTTCTCTAAATTTCTCCACAAATGTAGTGTTATTCCATCCATATTCATACAATAAAAATATGGCTCACGATAGATCTTCAAACTATCAGAAATAACTCCTAGATTTTCCCACATTTTATATAGTTGTTCATCCTTATTGCATCCAACAAGAAAATTTATACAATTATCTATATGATATCCTTGCCTATTCCACCCTGTACACTCACCTCCAGGCATTTTGTTTTTTTCATATATTTCTACTGAATATCCAGCCTGCAATGCATATATTCCAGCACTCAACCCCGAAACACCTGCTCCAATAATTACTACTTTTTTACCCATACCGTCTCAACTTCTCCTTCTTCTACAAAAAATAAAATTTCTTCACTGCTTAAATGAAGGATTTTCTCTATTTCGCTTTTTATCTATGTTCTATGCTTTCAGTAGACTATTTCATGCCACTCTCTGATTGTAGGAAATCTTTACAAGAGAGGTTACATCTACTACGCTACTTCGTTGCTCGTACAAGCAGTGTTACGCATTCTCCGGTTTGCTGTCTCCAATCACCACTATGCTCAACAATCTTACCATCAATAATTTTATCACTATTTATACCTGTTATTTCTATAACTTTGTTTGTGGGTGTTATTCATATAAGCTCACCTTCGTGAGTTCCACTCATAATAAATTCTGATATTACATAACCTTTATCTTCATATTGTTTACTTGAAGCCATACCCACACCTCCAAAAATTTAAGATTTAAATATCAAACATATACTTCCAAATTTTCAAAGGCTCTTTTAACCATCTCTTCATAAGACTTGTTATCAAATCCCAACTTAGATTTTGCCATCTTCATCTTGATGATATCCGAAAGCTGTAAAAGATAGTCGTTATACAATTTAATAAACTTACTTACGTTTTCTTTCTCATTGGAATTCCACTCATTAGAGCTGAAATGAACATATACAATAAACTTCTTAGTTTTAGAATAATATCTTACCTGATAAATTCCAGACTCAGGATAATATTTCGATACATTTCCGCTAAAACAAACGCAAATATCCATCTTCTGCAGTGCCTCTATCTCAATGCTTTCAAAAGAAGCTTTCAATTCTTTTCTTACTGTTCTTGCAGCAGATAATATATTATCTAACACATTATCCATTCCTCCAACAATAACATTCATATTGACTTTCATATTTTCCCTCGACTTATCGGCTTTAAAATTAAATTTCCACCAAAATTTGTTGATGGTATTATAGCATATTCGTATAAGGTTTCATATCTTTGATTACTACTTCTTCTCTCATTATTTGTTTCTAACATCTGCCTTGACTTTTCACTCTAATTACATTACCGTAGTACCTATATTACGTTGTTAAAACAACAAAAGGAGATTTCATGAACTATTCATTTCTATCAAATTCAGCTCTCTTTAATGGAATACAAGAAGATGAAATTATAGATAAGCAAATAAGAAATATTCGCTCGTTCCTATTATTTTCGTTCAAGAGTCACTGATAGCTTATAGATAATAAAAATAATGGCGTGGTAACTATAGTCCGCCATTATCTTATCGTTCAACATCTTGATTTAATGTCAGCTACTATCTACCGTTTCTTTTTTAAAGTACTGCATAAAATCCTGTGTATTTATCTAACTTTCATATAAAGTGATTCTGTTTTAATTATCATCATCTTTACTATTTTTTCTTTTTATTCCTATAACGATTAATGAAATAATCACGGCGACAGCAGGTATAATTATAATAATTCTTGTTAAATTCCTATCTGACACAATCTGTGTTAATGGTTGCCCGAAAAATTTTGTTATTGCTATCACAAGCGCTATAGAAAAAAATATTGCTATAATCAAAAAAGTGATGTGACCCCAAAAAGTTAGACTTTTATTGCGTAACAGATTCTAATATCTGTTACGCATTTTTTATGCAGCTAAGAGACTTTGCCTGTATTGTACAGGACTCATCCATCCTAGTTTTTCTTTTATTCTTTGCTCGTTGTAATACTTAATGTATCGTTTTATTTCTAACTTTAATTCTTCATAACTATAATAAACAACACCATAATAGATTTCTTGCTTAAGGAGACCAAAGAAGTTTTCCATAACAGAGTTGTCACGACAGTTTCCTTTGCGTGACATACTTTGGAAAATTCTTTCTTCATTAAGACGATGCGAGTATGCCTTCATCTGATATGCCCAACCTTGATCAGAGTGGAATGTTCTTCGATATGGGCAATCAGAAGTTATTGCAATTGCATGTTCCAAGGCATCCATGATGTTCTTAGCTGAAGGATGTTTATCAATTCCATAACTTAGGATTTCTCCATTGCACATATCCATAAATGGATCCAAGTAAAGTTTATGCATTGTCATATGTCCTTTAGAATCTACTTCATAGTACTTAAACTCTGTAGTATCTGTTGTAATCTTCTGATGTGGGATATGTGTGTTAAACCGTCTCTTTATTCGATTAGGAGCAACAGTTCCGACTTTTCCCTTGTAAGAACTGTATTTCCGACTTTTGCGAGTGAACGATGTAACCTGTAAACCTAGCTTCTGCATTATACGTTGTACTTTCTTTTTATTAATGCTATAGCCTTGATTTCTTAATTCTGCTAACATTCGACGATATCCATAATCCTTATTAAGTTCTCGAATCTCAAGTATCTTTTCCTCGATTTCTTTGTCAGGATTTTCTCTATTAATTCTTTTTTGCCAATACATATATGTTGCCTTAGGCATGCCTATATAAGAGAGAAGGTCTTTTAGTTTGAATTCTCCTCGGAGGCTGTTGATGACGAGTGCCGTTCTCTCATTTTTGCCTCGTCCTCTAAACGCAACCTCCTCAGTTCTTTTAAAAAGGCATTCTCAATTCTTAGCTTAAGCAGTTCATCCTCTAGTTCTTTTACGTGTTCGGCACTGGTGTCGATAACGCTGTTTTCTTGAATTATTGGTTTATTATCTATCTTAGGTTTATCCAATGTTTTCTTTCGACCTTTCTTGCGAGGTCTCAAAGCATCAGGACCGGCAGCACGAAATCGGTTAACCCAGTTCACAATCATACTTGGATTGCTTATCCCTTCTCGAATCGCCAAGTCTTGATATGAAATCTCACTTGATAGATATAACTCTACAACAGAAATCTTCTTTTTGAAAGAGTATTTTATTTGATTACGAGAACGCCTTAATCCTTCATCACCGAACGCACTATATGCATTAATCCATTTGCGTAACTGTGAGTTAGAACCAAGTCCATATTTTTTAGAAAGATATTGCGTTCCCCCTTTGCCATCCAAATATTCTAAAACAACTTTCTTCTTGAATTCAAAACTATGTTTTGCCATAAAAATACCGACCTCCTAATCGTTAGATTTTGGTCTAACTTTTTGGGGTCGGTACAAAGTTATAGGCTTTTTATTATTTGCTTTTGGTGGAAGATATGCATTGAACGCAATCAACCTCACAAGGTAAACGCCCATGCAAGCCGTAATAATAACCATAACATCTATGGGATAAGTAAGCCATTTTATTCCTGCACCATGCAAACCACAATTCAAAAGAAGTACCCAATACATTATCATAAACATTTGGTTTCCGATACTATTGCGCATCTGTTTTTGCATTTCGTCTAAACCATTTTTATAATTCCTCATTGTCATCCTCCCAAAAAATTTGATCAAGCGTTTTCCCAAGTATTTTGCAAATAGCAACACATAATCTGATTGATGGATTATAATTGCCTTTTTCGATTGCGTTTATCGTCTGTCTGGCTACTCCAACAGCTTCTGCGAGTTCCTTTTGTGACATGTCCTTTTCTGCCCGAGCTACTTTTAATCGCAAGTTTTTAGCCATATACTATACCTCCTAGCAAAAGAGTACTATATATATGTACGAATGTCAACTATATATGACTTTTATATATTTCATATGTTTATAAATATATATCTTCAATACTTACAACAAATAGTTATTTTAGACAGTTTGTCTTGAAAGATGTCCTTGCTATAATTACAGAAAATATACGTGTTACAAACGTATTGCTTTTTATCTTTTTAGAATATTAGCATGCTTTTGGTCTTTTCCATCTGTTCCTCTTTGATATAAACTTCCTCACTTTCGCCCGTTCAATTCACATTTACTTGCACAAAAATTTCTATTGATTCAGGAGAACTCTTTTCGTATTGATGATATTCATTTTCATCTCTTTCTTTTATATTGTAATCTTTTAATGTACATTACATTTCACTATTGCATGACATCGATATAAGGTTCAAATTCCAACATTCTTTAATCTTTGCTGTCTATATTTTTATTTAAACTAATTAATCGTACATTATCTCTTTTAAATAACTCCATAGCATTCCCATTTCTAATATCTGCCTTGACTTTTCATTCTAATTACATTACTGTAATACCTATATTACGTTGTTAAAACAACAAAAGGAGATTTTATGAATTATTTTTTTCTATCAAATTCAGCTCTCTTTAATGGAATACAAGAAGATGAAATTAAACATTTAATATCCTGCTTAAATGGCAGAAAAAAGACATATACAAAGGGTGAAGTAATTTACCGTGCCGGCGATAAAGTACACGAGATAGGACTCGTTCTTTCGGGGAGTGTAAACATCATCGTTAATTTTTATTGGGGTGGTAGCCATATTTTCGGCCATGTCGAGAAAGGCGAGATATTTGCGGAAAACTATGCAGCAATTCCTGACAAGGAGCTCCTCTGTGACGTAATTGCTAGCGAGGATTCCGAAGTAATGTTTCTAGATTTAAGCAAGCTTCTCTCTACCTGCCAAAGCTGCTGCAGCTTCCACCACAGGCTTATTCACAATATGCTTCGTATCTCTGCCCAAAAGAGTCTAAATCTCTCTAGCAGAATGATGCATACAGCTCCAAAGGGTCTTAGAGACAGGTTGTTATCATATCTCTCTGAGCAGGCCATAATTCATGGAAGCACGCATTTTACGATACCCTTTGATCGTCAGCAGCTAGCTGACTACCTTGGAGTTGACCGAAGCGCTATGTCAAATGAGCTAAGTAAAATGCAAAAAGACGGGTTGATAAGCTATAAGAAGAACAAATTCGTACTAAATGAAATGAGTTAAATATTTTTTGTATGTGTTTATAAAAAGTTTTAGCTTTTATATTTGTGTCCCATCTGCTGAGTAAAAGTATCTGCAGTTTTTCTATCCGCAACGATACTTACATTTCTTATTTTGTTTATTTTCTTCTCATGCATACCATAAAAAATAGGATTTTTAATTTTTATGGACAGCTTCTGACAATTAAATGGACGATTTTTGATTTTTATTTGCTCTATACCCTCGAGCTTAAATCCGAAAAGCAATCTACTGTGTCCTCTGCTTCCATAAGTATAGTATTGGGCAAAATTATTTTCATAAATCTCCAGTTTCGTTCCATTGACGAATAGATAATACCCTATAAACCATATAGTGAGCGGAGCAACAATCAGTACTATTGCGATGATAATTCTATCTGAAAGCTCAGTGTTGTAGCTAATAAGATGTTTCAATGCCCAAAGAACAATAAAATATAAGATTGCCATGAATAAAAGTCCTATAGTATTAAATTTAGACTTGTGAGGATATGTCAAAACAAGCTTTAGTTTATCTTGCGAGAAGTCACGTTCCATAGTTTTCTCTTGTCCTTTCATTCAAATTGCGGTATCTAAATTCTATTTTCTTTTTATATTATAACATACCCATCAGCTTTTATATTATTAACTACAGAAGGTTAATAGTTAAAAATATTTCCAAATAATTTTACAAAAACATCTTGTTCATTACCTTAGGTAATGATTTATTATATATTAGGAGGTGCATAATTATGGCGAAATACAGAGCTATTCCGCAAGGCTTTATGACAGTTGGGGAAGTGGCAAAGAAAATGGGAGTTACCGTTCGTACTCTACAATACTACGATAAAGAAGGATTACTTTCCCCATCAGCAGAAAGCGATGGTGGTCGCAGGCTTTATACCGATAAAGATTTGGTTATGCTAAATCAGATTATATCTTTGAAATCACTGGGGTTTTCTCTAGATGACATAAAAGGGCGTTTGTTCCCTTTGGAAACACCGGAAGAAGTTGCAAAGGCACTTACAGAACAGGCAGATGATATACAAAAGAAAATAGAACAGCTTAAGGCTTCTCTGTCAGCAATAGAACAGTTAAAAACAGAAGTTTTACAAATACAGACGGTCAACTTCAAGAAGTACGCAGATATTATTGTTAATCTACAGATGAAGAATGACTCTTACTCACTGATTAAGCATTTTGATGATGATACGCTCGATCATATACGAAGTCAGTTTGACAAAAAAAGCGGACTAGACTTTATGGATAGGTTTAATCGCCTAAGTGATGAAATCGCGCAACTTCAAAAAGAAAACGTGCTGCCTGAAAGTGAAAAATGCCAACAGGTTGTGCAAGACTACTGGAGCTTGATTATGGAGTTTACAAATGGTGATATGAGCATGCTTCCGAAATTGATGGAAGTAGGAAATATTGACACTGCCACAAGTGCTTGGGAAGAAAAGCAGAAAATCGTAAATGAATATTTAGCTCCTGCTTTACAGGTCTATTTTTCAAAGCTTGGAACAAATCCTTTTGAAGAGGTAAAACCGTGAAAGATGCAATACAGGTTCGTGGATTAAAGAAGAGTTATGGCAATAAGATGGTTCTTAGAAGTCTTGATTTTCAGATTGAAAAGGGAGAAGTTTTTGCTTTGCTCGGTGTAAACGGAGCAGGAAAAACTACAACGCTTGAATGTATCGAAGGTCTAAGAAAATATGATAGTGGCACAATTAGGGTGAACGGTAAAATGGGTATTCAACTACAGTCATCCTCTTTACCCTCCCATATCAAACCTATGGAAGCGGTAAAGCTGTTTGCAAAATGGAATAATACAGAAATTGATTATGACATGCTTAACGCTCTTGGAATAAGGGAAATTGAGAAGTCGCAATACATACAATTATCCACAGGACAAAAAAGACGATTACATCTTGCTCTTGCACTTATCGGTAACCCTGATATTATTTTTCTCGATGAACCGACAGCGGGACTTGATGTTGAAGGCAGACTATCGCTCCACAAACAAATCCGAAAGCTCAAATCACATGGGAAAACAATCGTATTGGCAAGTCACGATATGGCCGAGGTAGAAGCCTTATGTGATCACATTGCCATTTTGAATGATGGGAGTATCGTTTTTTGTGGGACAGCTTCAGAACTGACAGATAAGCTTGGAAGAAAATATTTCATCCATTTAAGAACACAGGCAGGAGACAAATCTTTTGAAACCGATAATATCGAGGATGCATTGATTTCATTATTGAGCGAGCTAAAACAGAAAAAAATCCATGTATTGGATATTAAGGTTGATCGTGGCACGTTGGAACAACACTTCATCGAAATGGCAAGGAGGGAAGCAGAATGAACGGTTTTTTATATAGCCTGGCATTACAGTGGAGATTAGATATGCGAAGTAAGACCCTCCTAGTTACTTGCTATATCGTTCCGCTTATTTTCTTTCTTTTAATGGGTAGTATTTTCACTTCGGTTATACCCGAAATGGAAAGCACGCTAATACAGTCTATGATTGTAATGAGTGTTTCAATGGGAGCATTTCTCGGTTTACCACCTTCGTTGATTGATACTTACGGAAGCGACATAAAAAAGATTTATAAAACAAATGGCGTTCCTATTTATTTAGGACTTGTTATCATGTTCCTCTCTACATTTGTCCATTTGATGATTACATGCATTGTGATAGTGATGCTTGCCCCTATTTTATTTGAAGCAATTCCACCTACTCAACTTCCGTTTTTCTTTCTTGCACTTGCCATATACATTCTCGTATCGCTTAGTATCGGAAGTATACTCGGGCTTATTGTAAAAAATCAGGCGAAGCTGACGATGATAGCACAACTTGTGTTTTTACCCTCGATTATGCTTTCTGGGATTATGTTTCCTATCGACTTACTGCCCGATTTTCTTAAAGTAATGGGGCATGTTTTCCCCGCTTATTGGGGATACCGTTTGATGTTGGATAATGGTTTTTTACTTGAAAATCTATGGCCTTTAATTCTTGCATTTTATATAGCGGTAATTACATGTATAATACTTTTGAATAGACAAAAATCCAAGTAGTTTGAGTTATACCAGTCCGAATATAACATAAAACCTATAATTTAACTGCTTTAGTCGCAATATATGTTTTAATATTAAGATTATGTAGTCTGCCGGAACCATTCGTATCTTCATATAGATCAAGCAATGTGAATCCCGCTTTTAACTGTCCCCCAATCTGCTCTGTCATATTGTGAGAAAACTGCATTCCCGCATCTTCTTTAATCATATATTCTAGAGAAGCTTTATCTTTTAAAGGATTAAAAGGCATTCTCCAAATAATTTCTCTTTCTTCACTATCTACAATGTAATTTATTTCATTATTTAAACCCGCAAGTAAAATGCCATTCTTTTTTAAAACTCTATATGCTTCATTAAAAACATGTTGCACATCTTCGACATAGCAGTTGGAAACTGGATGAAAGACAATATCAAATGTTTCATTATCAAAAGGCAATTTCTTTGTTATATCACCTTCAATTGCTTTGATAATATAACTCTCTCTTTCAGCGACTAATAACTCATTTTCTATTTGCTTTGGAGAGTAATCAATAACCGTACAATCTGCCCCTAGCGCATTAAATATTGGCATTTGTTGCCCACCTCCTGACGCTAAGCCCAGAATTTTCTTACCTTGTAAATCCTCAAGCCATTCATGAGGAACCGAGACAGTTGGAGTAAGAAAAACGTTCCATTTTCCTTTTTTGGCTTTGATATATTCATCATGTGAAACTGGCTTCCCCCATTCCCAGCCTTCCTTAACCCATCTGTCAATTGTTTCTTTATTTATATCCTGATAAGCTTTCATTATTTTTATTTCCTCTCTAACAAAATATAAATTTTATTATCTCCGCATTGCTTAGCTGCAAATTCATTAAAAAATAAATCTCATTCTACAATTTTATAGAAAATCCTACATTTTTCTTGTTTAAAAGCTTCAACAATATCTTCAGTTGCCCATATTATTGGAGATTGTGTATTTACCTCACCAAATTCTATATCACTGCGGTAAAACGTATTTGTATTTAGATTTTGTTCATCAGATTCAATCATACGGTATGGCCACGGATGGTGATGTCCTTTGCTTCTTTTGCAATAAGCACAGGTTCCGTTGTCAATCACTCCATAAGTAACCTTGCCTTCGTATTCAGCTCGCACTTGTTTTGCTTTTTCGAGGTCAAAGGATGCAATATTGGTAAATCGGCAAATATAATAGCCTTCAGATTTTTTAAATGGTATAAATTCAATTCCATTCATTTCATGCTTATGATATATTTCGTAAAAATGCCGGCTCGCAATACTCACACCGTCATATGTTGTAACAAAGAATTTCTTTTTTCTCCACTTCACTGTTTCCGCGGCTTGAAATATCGCTTCATCACGATTAAGTACCATTTTACAATGCGGGCAGAGCTTTATATCCGGCTTTGATTCACGCCCCAAATATAAATAGTCAGCATCATCTCCGTCAATATGGTAATACTTCATACTTTCTTTCCTCGTTTATATGCATAAATTACACTTTATAACAAAAACAAATCGCTATACACATTCAAATCTAAATGCATATAGCGATTTTGTCAACTTTATTATAACTCTTTCGCTTTGAACTCAGCGTATCCTTCATAGTAATAGCTATGATCTATGCCCTTCATATATATCTCACGGTCGTTAATATCATCTATCAAAGCTTCACTTAGTATATGCTTAATCTCAATATCCTTGATAGGACTTCTCTCCATAGCCATGAAGTAATCTTCCTTGTCTACCATGCTCCAGTCAATCACCTTGCCGATTTCCTTCTTAAGCATCAAATCAAGCCATATTCTCATGCTTCGACCATTGCCTTCTCTGAAGGGATGTACTATGTTCATTTCGACATACTTTTCAACGATTTTATCAAAGCTACCCTGCGGCATCTTTTCGATATTCTCAAGCGATACCTCTAGGTACATGACCGGTGCAAATCTGAAATTGCCCTTTGATATATTGACATCTCTCAGTTTCCCTGCAAAGTCGTATATGTCCTCAAACAGAAATTTATGGATAGCGAAAAGTGACTCACAGCTACTGGGTTTTAGCTTGTCAAAGATATTTTTGTCGAACAGCTCTATAGCCTTCTTTTTGCTTATCTTCTCTTCAGCTTTAGACAGCTCCACGGAATCTGTTATCCCCAGCTTATTCTCCGAAGTCATGAGATTACTCCATTCTATTCCTTGCTAGTATAGCTTCGCTCCTGCCGGAATTCTGTTGCTTAGCATAATCAGGTTAAGCTTCTCTTCGCCCTCTTCATCGTGGATTGCTGATAGAAGCATTCCGCAAGACTCTATGCCCATCATAGCTCGTGGTGGAAGGTTTGTAATCGCTAGAAGCGTCTTTCCAACGAGTTCCTCCGGCTCATAGAAGTTATGGATTCCGCTTAGGATCGTGCGGTTTTCGCCTGATCCATCGTCAAGAGTGAACTGAAGAAGTTTCTTCGACTTTGGAACTGCAGTACATTCGAGAACCTTAACAGCTCTGAAGTCTGACTTTGAGAAGGTATCAAAATCAACCATTTCCTCAAACAGTGGCTCTACCTTAACCTTTGAGAAGTCAATCTTTTCCTCAGCTTCTTTAATCTCTTCGCTCTTGCCTTCATTCTTCTCCGCACCGATTGGCTTCATTGTAGGGAAGAGCATTGCATCTCTGATGCTTGGAGCATCTGCGATTAGCATAATAGCTCTATCGATACCGATACCTAGTCCACCTGTTGGCGGCATACCAACCTCAAGAGCATTTACGAAGTCCATATCCATAGGATGAGCTTCGTCATCGATTCCAAGGTCAAGCTGCTTCTGCTGCTCAGCAAAACGATTGTACTGGTCGATAGGATCGTTTAGCTCTGAGAAAGCGTTTCCAATTTCCCATCCGTTGATGTAGAACTCGAAACGACGAGTGATTCTTGGGTCTTTAGGGTCACGCTTTGCTAGAGGTGAAATGTCTACTGGGTGTCCTGTGATGAAAACAGGTCCATCTAGGTAGCCAGGAACATCTTCGCAGAACTCATCAAACATCTCTGCTATGAGCTTGCCACGTGTCAATCCCTTTACATCCTCAGGCTTCATACCCTTTGATATTGCTGCTTCCTGAGCTTCCTCATCAGTATCAATTTTGCTGAAATCAACACCTGTTATCTCCTTAACAGCATCTGCCATATCTAGCTTTCTCCATGGAGGAGTAACGTCGAATTCCTTACCCTGATACTTGATAATAGGTGTGCCATTTACTGCCATAGTAGCCTTGTAAATAATCTGCTCAGTAAGTTCCATTACATCTTCCATGTCGCTGAATGCCATGTAGCACTCCATGCTGGTGTACTCAGGGTTGTGGTTTCTGTCCATACCCTCGTTACGGAACATCTTACCCATCTCGTAAACTCTGTCAAGGCCACCAACAATTAGTCTCTTTAGGAATAGCTCGTTAGAAATACGAAGCTTCATATCGAGGTTCAAAGTGTTGTGGTGAGTGTTGAACGGACGAGCATTCGCACCGCCTGCGATAGTTGTCAAAATAGGAGTATCAACTTCTAGGAAGCCGTAATCGTCTTCTAGAACAGACTTAATCTCTTTGATGATGCGAGCTCTCTTGTAGAAAGTTTCTCTCACATCTGCATTCATGATAAGGTCAACATAACGCTGACGATATCTGAGGTCCTGGTCCTGAAGACCACTCCACTTATCAGGGAGAACCTGAATTGATTTGCTCATCAAAACAAGCTGCGTAGCATGGATGGAAACCTCGCCCGTGTTTGTTTTAAACACCTTGCCGACAACTCCGACAATATCACCTATATCGTAGGTCTTAAACCACTTGTATTCTTCCTGTCCTATGTCATCTCTCTTGATATATGACTGAATACGACCCTGCTTATCCTGAACGTCAATAAAAG